>NZ_JBDYKL010000027.1:0-63345 GCF_040012415.1 Sanguibacter sp. 25GB23B1 | reverse complement strand
AGACAGCCCTGAGGGTGGCCGCCAGCGGGGCGCGCTCGTCTGCACGCGCCGAACGGAGGTTCAGCGCGCGGCGATCACTTGGAGGGGACGACTGCCCGCTTCTCCTTGATCTTCGCCTTCTTGCCGCGGAGCTTGCGGAGGTAGTACAGCTTCGCGCGACGGACGTCGCCGCGGGTGAGGACCTCGACCGACTCGATCGACGGGACGTGCAGCGGGAACGTGCGCTCCACGCCGACACCGAAGCTGATCTTGCGGACGGTGAAGGTCTCCCGGACCCCGCCACCCACGCGCGAGATGACGACGCCCTGGAACGCCTGGACACGCGAGCGCGTTCCCTCGACGACCTTGACGTTGACCTTGACGGTGTCGCCGGCGCGGAACGCCGGGATGTCGGTACGCAGCGATGCTGCGTCGACGCTGTCGAGCGTATGCATGTGTTTCTCCCCGTCCTGCCACAGGTCAGGAACGTCTTGTGGGCCGCAGCGCCGAGGCGCAGCGATCCTGTCCAGTTCAGAAGGTGGTGTCACGCCGATGCGGCGTTGGTACTGTGTAGGACGCCCCTGTGGCAGAGTCCGGTTCAGTGCACACCAACAAGTCATCTTGCCACAGCGACCGGCGTTCTACGAATCTCCGCTGCGCTCGAGCCGTCCGTCAGCCGTCGGGAACCAACCGTGCGCCGCCAGCAGCGCCCGGTCGGCCTTGTCCGTGCTCTCCAGGTCGAGCGTCGCGATCATGTCGGGCCGGCGCTCGATGGTCCGCAGGATCGCCTGGTCCCGGCGCCAGCGCACGATCTTCGCGTGGTGCCCGCTGAGCAGCACCTCCGGCACGTCGAGACCGTCCCACGTGGGCGGCTTCGTGTAGACCGGGTACTCCAGGAGCCCGGCGGCTCCGTGGGACTCCTCGACGAGCGACTCCGGGTTCCCGATCACGCCCGGGATCAGCCGGGCGACCGCCTCGATCATGACGAGCGCGGCGACCTCGCCACCGTTGAGCACGTAGTCACCGATGGACACCTCGCGGACGTCGACCCCCTCTCGACGATGGTGCTCGACGACGCGCGCGTCGATCCCCTCGTAGCGCCCGCAGGCGAACACGAGCTGGGGCGATCCCGCGAGCGACTCCGCGGTGCGTTGCGTGAAGCTCTCCCCCGACGGTGTCGGCACGACGAGGGTGGCCCCCGGCGTGAGCACCGCCGAGAGCGCGGTACCCCACACGTCAGGGCGCATGACCATCCCTGCGCCGCCCCCGAAGGGGGTGTCGTCGACCGTGCGGTGCCGGTCGGTCGTCCAGCTCCGGAGATCGTGCACGGTGAGGTCGAGCAACCCAGCACCGACAGCCTTGCCCACGAGCGAGAGCTGCAACGGGGCCAGGTACTCGGGAAAGATGGAGACGACGTCGATCCGCACGTCAGGCGTCACTCTCGTCGGCTTCGAGGTCCTCGACGGCGGGGGCATCGGCACCCTCCGGAAGCGCGACGTCGAGGTTCGCGGCGTCGCGAGCGAGGAGCCCACCGGGGGGATCGAGGACGACTCGCCCGCCCGAGACGTCGACGACCGGGACGAAGGCGCGGATGAACGGCACGAGCGTGCGCGCACCGTCCGTCTCCCGCAGCACGAGGACGTCGTGCGCGGGCATGTGCTCGAGGCCCGTGATGGTCCCGACCTCGGTCCCGTCGACGAGCTCGGCGCGCAGGCCGGCGAGCTCGTGGGGGTACCAGGCGTCCTCCTCGTCCGAGGCGTCCGCGTCGACGACGAGCTCGGTCCCCCGCGCGTTCTCGGCTCCGGTGCGATCCGTGAGCTCCGCGAACTGGACGTGCCACCGACCGTTCTGGATCCTCGTCGACTGCACCGTGAGCGGGCCGGCGTCCGCCGGCACGGTCCGCAGGGTCTGCCCCACGGCGAACCGGAGCTCGGGTGCGTCGGTGCGCAGGTCGAGGGCGACCTCACCGCGCAGTCCGTGCGCACGCCCGATCTTGGCGACGGTCAGTTCCATTGCACTCCTCCGGCTGGGAAAAACGAGTCCTGCGACCAACGACGTACGGCCGACCATGAACGGAAAAGGCCCGGGGCCCGGACACCTCGCGGTGACCGGGCCCCGGGCCGGTGCTCAACCTCTGGCGATGCTGACGCCCAGCGGGTCAGCGACGATCGACATCGACCACGTCGACGCGCACGGAGCCGTCACCGGCGAGAGCGCCGACGACGGTCCGCAGAGCGCGAGCGGTCCGTCCGCCACGGCCGATCACCCGGCCGAGGTCTTCGGGATGGACCCGGACCTCGAGGAGCTCGCCACGCCGCAAGGGCTTGGCGTTGACCTGCACGTCATCGGGGTTGTCCACGATGCCGCGCACCAGGTGCTCGAGAGCATCTGCCAGCATCAGGCCTGCTCGTCCGCGGGTGCCTCGGCCGGCGCGTCGGCAGCAGCCGAGGACGCCTCAGCAGCGGCGGCCGCCTTGGCGGCAGACGCCTTGGCCTTGACCTTCTCAGCGTCGGCAGCGGCACCGGCAACAGCCTCGGCCACGCCCTCGGCACTGAGCTTCTCCTTCGTGCGCAGAGTTCCCTCGGCACCCGGGAGGCCCTTGAACTTCTGCCAGTCGCCCGTGATCTTGAGGAGCACGAGGACCTGCTCGGTCGGCTGAGCGCCGACGCTGAGCCAGTACTGCGCCCGCTCCGAGGTGATCTCGATGAGCGACGGCTCCTCGGTCGGGTGGTACTTCCCGATCTCCTCGATGACACGGCCGTCACGCTTCGTGCGGGAGTCGGCGACGACGATGCGGTAGTACGGCGCCCGGATCTTGCCGAGACGCTTCAAACGGATCTTGGTGGCCACGTGGTGGGCTCTCCTGGTTCTGAGGTGGTGAACCGTGCACCGACCCGGCGGGGTGCGGGGGTGCGTGGTTCGAAACGCGACGATGCTCGGAGAGAGGGGCCGGGCATGCCGAGTACAGCGGCTGATTATGCCAGACGGGAAGGTGTGCTTCCAACTACGCCCGTGCGCACCGGACCTACGCCCGTGCGTACCGCACACCGCGAAGGATCACGGCCCGCGGGGAACGCAGCACGGTGATGTCCGATCGCGGGTCCTCCGCGTAGACGACGAGGTCCGCAGACGCGCCCTCTACGAGCTCGCCCGCACCGAGGTAGGACCGGGTGCGCCAGCTCGCTGCAGCCACGACGTCGGCCGCCGGCACGCCGGCGGCGACGAGCTCCGCGCACTCGTGCGCGATCCTGCCGTGGTCGATGGTGCCGCCTGCGTCGGTGCCGACGAGGAGTCGCACACCGGCCTCGTACATCTGGCGGACCTGCTCGTACCGGCGGGCGTGCATCGCTCGCATCCGCGCAGCGAACGCCGGGAATCGGACGTCTGCCTGGGCGGCGATCTGCTCGAACTGGGCGACCTGGAGGAGCGTGGGCGTCACGGGGACACCGCGGCGCGCAGCCTCGACGATGTGGTCGGCGGTCATGCCCGTGCCGTGCTCGATGCAGTCGACGTCGGCAGCGAGCAGACCGTCGATCGCCTCGGTGGAGAACGCGTGCACGGTGACCCGCGCCGCGTTCTCGTGAGCACGACGCACAGCATCCGCCAGGACGGCGTCCGGCCAGAGCGGCGTGAGGTCACCGTGCTCACGGTCGATCCAGTCCGCGACCACCTTGACCCAGCCGTCACCACGTGCTGCCTCTCGGGCGACCGCGTCGGGCAGGGACTCGACGTCCTCGAGCTCGTCACCGAAGCCGCGGAGGTAGCGCTTCGGTCGCGCGAGATGGCGACCTGCCCGGATGAGCCGCGGGAGGTCCGGGCGCCCCGCGACCCACGAGGTGTCGAGCGGCGACCCCGCGTCGCGGACGAGGAGGACACCGCTGTCGCGGTCGGCGACGGCCTGCGCCTCGGCCTCTTCGTCCGTCACCGCCCCGTCGGCTGCGAGACCGATGTGACAGTGGACGTCGACGAGGCCGGGGAAGGCGTGGCCGTCGATGCGATGCATGTCGGCCGTCAGACCCGCAGGCCGGGTCAGGCTGATCCGCCCGTCCTCGATCCACACGTCACCGAACTCCCGGCCCTCGCCGAGCGTGATCGTCCCGTGGACGTGGATGACCGGGTGCTGGCTCATGCGCGGGACGGGCTCAGCGACCGAGGAACTTCTCGAGCCCCGCAGGAATCTCCAACGGTGCGTCGGCCTCGTCCTGCTTGCCGACGCCGAACGCGGACCCGGCCGGAGCCGTCCGCGGCGCCGCCTCGGCAGCCCGCTGCTCCGCCGCACGCTTGGCAGGGTTGCCCGACTTGCTCTTCTTGCCGCGCACGGGCTGCGCCTGCTGGCGGCCGCGCGACTTCTTCCCGCCCATGCCAGGCAGGTTGCCCATCCCCGGCACGGCCATCCCTCCTCCGCGAGCCATCTGGCGCATCATCTTCTGCGCGCCGGCGAAGCGCTCGAGCAGCTGGTTGACGTCCGTCGTCGTCACGCCGGAGCCCTTGGCGATCCGTGCTCGCCGCGAACCGTTGATGATCTTCGGCGTCTCGCGCTCGGCCGGGGTCATCGAGCGGATGATCGCCTCGACGCGGTCGACCTCGCGCTCGTCGAAGTTCTCGAGCGCCTCGCGCATCTGGCCCATCCCGGGCAGCATGCCGAGCATCTTCTTCATCGAGCCCATGCTGCGCATCTGCTGCATCTGCGACAGGAAGTCAGCGAGCGTGAAGTCGGTCCCGGCCGCCATCTTCGCGGCCATGGCGTTGGCCTCGTCCGCGTCGAACGCCTTCTCGGCCTGCTCGATGAGGGTGAGGACGTCACCCATGTCGAGGATGCGCGAGGCCATGCGGTCGGGGTGGAACGCCTCGAAGTCGGTGAGCTTCTCACCGGTGGAGGCGAAGAGGATCGGCTTGCCCGTCACGCGCGCCACGGAGAGCGCGGCACCACCGCGGGCGTCGCCGTCGAGCTTGGACAGGACGACACCCGTGAAGCCGACGCCGTCCGCGAAGGCCTGCGCCGTCGTGACGGCGTCCTGACCGATCATCGCGTCGATGACGAAGAGGACCTCGTCCGGCTGCGTGGCGTCACGGATGTCCGCGGCCTGCTGCATGAGCTCCGCGTCGACTCCGAGGCGACCTGCGGTGTCGATGATGACGATGTCGTGCTGGCGCGATCGCGCCGTCTCGACGCCCGCCCGGGCGACACCGACGGGATCACCTGTGGCGACCTCGTCCTCGCCCGCCACGCCAGGGTGCGGCGCGAACACAGGGACGCCGGCGCGCTCGCCGACGACCTTGAGCTGTGTGACGGCGTTCGGTCGCTGGAGGTCGGCCGCGACGAGGAGCGGTGTGTGGCCCTGCTCGCGCAGGCTCAGGGCGAGCTTGCCGGCGAGGGTCGTCTTTCCGGCGCCCTGGAGGCCCGCGAGCATGATGACCGTCGGTGCGACCTTGGCGAGCCGGAGCCCACGGCTCTCGCCGCCGAGGATGGAGACGAGCTCCTCGTTGACGATCTTCACGACCTGCTGGGCAGGGTTCAGCGCCCCGGAGACCTCGACCGAGAGCGCCCGCTCGCGCACCGTCCCGGTGAACTCGCGCACGACGGAGACTGCGACGTCGGCATCGAGCAGCGCCCGGCGGATCTCCCGCACCGTCGCGTCGATGTCGGCCTCGGACAGGCGTCCTTTGGTCTTGAGGTTCTTGAAGGTCGATGTCAGACGATCCGACAGAGTGGCGAACACCGTTTGCAATCCTCACCGGTCGCTGGATGTGGCAGAGGGACCAGCCTACCGGCTCAGTGCTCCCCGTCGTCGCGAGCGCCCCCGCCGAGCATCTCCAGGGTCCGTGCGACGAGGTCGTCGACGAGACGCTCACGCCAGGCCGTCCAGGCCGTGGGGCCGAGGGACGACGCGTCCGCCTCGGTCAGCGCGCGCAGCACCTCGAGCAGCTCCGGCCGGTGGTCGACCGCCTCCGCCAGCTCCTCCATGGTCGCCGGGTCCGACGGGTCGCTGCTCACCGCGAGCCGCGACAGCGTGAGGTGGTGGCGGACCATGCGCGCGACGTCGGCCACGACCTGGTCCTCGAAGCCCATGCGCTGCAGGATCGTCGGCACGAGGTCCGCACCGACGGTCGAGTGGTCCGCCGCTCCTGCGCGCTTCCCGATGTCGTGGAGGAAAGCCGACAGGAGCAGGACGTCGGGCAGCGCGACGGTCCGTCGCCACCGCCGGGCTCGCGACACCGTCTCGATGAGGTGGCGGTCCACGGTGTGCCGGTGCACGGCCGCGCGCTGCGGCCGGTTGCGCACCCCCTGCCACTCGGGGATCCAGGACGTCACGACACCCGCGAGGTCGAGCGCCTCCCACACGGGGATCTGGGCCGGGCCTGACGCGAGCACGGTGAGCAGGGCCGTCCTCGCGGGCTTCGGCCACGGGACAGGGAGCGGCGGGCACTGCGCGAAGCTCGTCACCGAGACGGGCGAGATGGTCAGACCGGTGCGCGCCGCGGTCGCCGCCGCGCGCAGAGCGAGCATGGGGTCCGCGGCCGGGCTCGCCTCGACCGCCAGGACGAGCTCGCCGTCGTGCTCGACGAGCCCGTCACCCACCGACCGGAGGCGCGGCGCCGCGCGGCGACCCCGGATCATGAAGGGACGGGCGGCAGCGAGCGGCCGCTGGAGAGCCTGGCGCGCGCGCCGGATCGTCGTGTCCAGGCCGTAGGTGATCTCTCGACCGGCCTCGGCCAGGCTCGCGAGGAAGTCGTCGGAGTCCGGGTACCCGCAGAGCTCGGCGACCTCGTCGAGGTCGGCCAGCACGAGCCGGTTCGTGTGCCTGCGCGTGGTCAGCTGGATGGCGTCGCGCGCGTCGAGGAGATGGTCGTACGCACGGTCGACGGCGCCGTGCGGACGGTCGGTGAGCCACGTCGCTGCCAGCGCGGAGAGGATGACCGCGTCGCGGATCCCTCCCCGCGCCTCCTTGAGGTCGGGCTCGATGAGGTAGGCGAGCTCGCCGTGCCGGTCCGCACGCGCCTTCGTCGAGGCGAGCAGCTCAGGGAGCCGGCGCCGGGCCGCCGACCGCCAGTCCATGAGGACCGCGGAGGTGGCACGGTGCACCACGAGCGCGTCGCCGGCCACCGGGCGGACGTCGAGCATGCCCACAGCGGCAGGGAGGTCCTTCGAGGCCACCTGCCGGCACTGGGCGAGAGAGCGCACCGAGTGGTCGAGGTCGAGACCCGCGTCCCAGATCGGGTACCAGACCTTCTCGGCGACCGAGCGCAGCTCGTCCGGACCGTGGGTCCGTCCGTCGTGCACGAGGACGAGGTCGAGGTCGCTCATCGGACCCGCGTCCCCGCGGCCGAGGCTCCCGACCGCAGCCAGCGCGATCCCGCTCGGGTCGACACCGTCGGACGCGACGGACCACAGGTCCTCGAGACGCCTGACGACGAGGTCGCCCAGCGCGCGTCGTCTCTCCGGGCCGGAGACCGCTCCCCCGGACGCGCCGTCGGTCCGCATGAGGCGCTCCGCGAGCACGAGCCGTTCAGGGCGGAGGTCCCGCACCCCTGCGGGGTGCGGGACCTCCTGGTCCCGGTCGTCGGGTCGGGGACCCGAGCCGGGATCGTTCTCGGCGCCGTAGCCGTGCTCCACCATCATGTGCCTACGCCGCTCTCGTGCTGGTGAGGATCAGAGCGCCTGAGCGCCGTGCTCCCCGGTACGGACCCGTGCGACGTCGTCGACCGAGACGGTCCACACCTTGCCGTCGCCGATCTTGCCGGTCTGGGCTGCCTGGACGATGACGTCGGTGACGACGCCCGCGTCGTCGTCCTCGACGAGGACCTCGATCCGGACCTTGGGGACGAGGTCGACCGTGTACTCAGCACCGCGGTACACCTCCGTGTGCCCCTTCTGGCGTCCGTAGCCGCTGGCCTCGCTGACCGTCATCCCACGCACGCCGGCTGCTTCGAGCGCCGACTTCACGTCGTCGAGACGGTGAGGCTGGATGATCCCCGTGACGAGCTTCATGACTTGACCTCCGTAATGACCCGGCCGCCGCCGATGGTCTCGTATGCACCCTCACCGTGGACGGCGAGGTCGATCCCGCCGACCTCGGCTTCCTCGGTCACACGCCATCCGAGCGTGCTCTTGATGATGAGGCCGATGACAAGGGTCACGAGCCCGGAGAACACGACGGCCACGAGGGCGACGAGGATCTGGATGACGAGCTGCTCCACGCCCTCACCGTAGAAGAGGCCGCTCTCGGTCGCGAGGAAGCCGACACCCACGGTGCCGACGAGACCGCCGACGAGGTGGACACCGACGACGTCGAGCGAGTCGTCGTAGCCGAACTTGAACTTGAGGCCGACAGCCAGCGCGCAGAGCACACCGGCGACCGCGCCGAGGAGGATCGATCCGACCGGGCTGAGGGCACCCGCCGCAGGGGTGATGGCGACGAGACCTGCGACGACACCGGACGCGGCACCGAGCGAGGTGGCATGGCCGTCACGGATCTTCTCCGTGATGAGCCAGCCGAGGATGCCTGCGGCGGTCGCGGTGGTCGTGTTGACCCAGGCGAGGCCTGCGGTCTCGTTCGCGCCGAAAGCAGAGCCGGCGTTGAAGCCGAACCAGCCGAACCACAGGAGCGCGGCGCCGAGCATGACGAAGGGGAGGTTGTGCGGTCGCATCGGCTCCTTGCCGAAGCCCTTGCGCGCCCCGATGAGCAGGACGAGGACGAGCGCGGCGACACCGGCGTTGATGTGGACGACCGTGCCACCGGCGAAGTCGATCGGCGCGACGTCGGCTGCCCCGTCGGTCGAGCCGAAGACCATGGCCGCGAGGCCGCTCTCGGCTGCCGAGAGGAAGCCGCCGCCCCAGACCATGTGGGCCATCGGGAAGTAGGCGAGCGTCACCCAGAGCGCGGTGAAGACCATCCAGCTGCCGTACTTCACGCGGTCGGCGATGGCGCCGCTGATGAGTGCGGTGGTGATGATGGCGAAGGTCACCTGGAAGGCGACGTCCACGACCTGCGGGTAGTTGCCGAGGGTGCTGACGACAGCTGCTCCGTCTGCGTCGAAGATCGTGCCGTCGAGCCCGAACTGGTCGAACGGGTTGCCGATGATCCCGGCGACGTCGCTGCCGTACGACATCGACCAGCCCCACAGCACGTAGATGACGCCGATGACGCCCATCGCGCCGAAGGACATCATCATCATGTTGAGCACGGACTTGGCGCGAACCATGCCGCCGTAGAAGAACGCCAAGCCGGGCGTCATGAGGAGCACGAGAGATGCTGAGGTCAGCATCCACGCGGTAGCTCCGGTATCCCATTCCATCGGATCATCTCCTATCCCAGCCGGGCGGCCGGTCGGGTACAACTTTCAAGGAGATGGGTTTCCGCGCAGGGCCGCACGTGTTTCGCGGGGGTGACGAGATCGCTCCGCACGTAAACGTTGTGTTTCGTGGGTGACCTCAGCCCTGCAGGAGCGCGTCGACGAAGCCCTCGGCGTCGAAAGGCGCGAGGTCGTCAGGTCCCTCGCCGAGACCGACGAGCTTGACGGGGACACCGAGCTCGCGCTGGACGGCGACGACGATCCCGCCCTTGGCCGTGCCGTCGAGCTTCGTGAGGACGATGCCCGTCACGCCCGCGACCTCGGCGAAGACGCGTGCCTGGTTGAGCCCGTTCTGACCGGTCGTCGCGTCGAGCACGAGGAGCACCTCGGTGAGCGGCGCCTCCTTGGTGATGACGCGGGTGATCTTGCCGAGCTCGTCCATGAGACCGGCCTTGTTCTGCAGCCGGCCGGCGGTGTCGACGAGGACGACGTCGGCGCCGCGTGTCCGTGCCGTCCGCACCGCGTCGAAGGCGACCGCTGCCGGGTCGGCGCCGTCCTTGAACGAGCGGACGGTCTCGACGCCGACGCGGGCGCCCCAGGTGGTCAGCTGGTCTGCGGCCGCGGCGCGGAACGTGTCGGCTGCGCCGAGGACGACCTCGCTCCCCTCGGCCACGAGCACTCGGGTGAGCTTGCCGACCGTCGTGGTCTTGCCCGTCCCGTTGACTCCGACGACGAGGACCACGGCGGGCGTCTTCGACCCGTCGTCGTGGAGCGTCGGTGCGGTGTGGAGAGTGCGGTCGAGCGTCGGGTCGACGAGGGAGACGAGCTCGGCGCGCAGCATCGCACGGACCCCGGCAGCGTCCTTGACCCCCTGGACACGCACCTGGGTGCGCAGGGCGTCGAGGAGCTCGGTCGCCGGCCCGGCTCCGACATCAGCCAGCAGGAGCGTCTCCTCGAGCTCGTCCCAGTCGTCCTCGCCGAGGTGGTCGCGCGAGAGGACGGCGAGGAGCCGCGTGCCGAGCGGCGAGCCCGACCGTGCGAGACGGTCGCGGAGCCGGACGAGTCGGCCCGTCGTCGGTTCGGGGACCTCGACCTGCGGTTCGGCGAGCTCCGGAGGTGCGTGCGCCGGTGCGTCCGGCGGGACGAGGATCCCGTCGGACGGGGCTTCGCCGTCGTCGACGAGCACGTCGCCGGCATGCGTGGAGGCGCTGTCGAGATCACGCCCCTCGTCGCCGGGCGCCGACCGCTTGCGGCGGTTCGCGGAGGAGACGCCGACGAACCCGAGGGAGCCGAGGACGAGGACAGCGAGTGTTATCCAGACAGGAAGCTGATCATTCACGTCTGAAGTCTCTCAGGGTGAGGCGGTCGACCGCACCACGAGTGCGTGCGCCCAGAGATTCAGCGCCGCCGATGCAGGACCTGGCTCACCTGGGTGGTGTCGAGGTAGGCGGGGGCCGACGTCTGTGTCGCCGCGAAGAAGTCGTCGATCGTCGTCTCCTGGGGGGTCTCGAAGGACCATGCATCGGTCGTGGCACGCTGCGCCGTGTCGCGCTCGGCCGGGCCGGACCGTCCAGCCAGGACGGGGACGCGGGTGGGCGCGCCCGGCCGCGGGCCAGGTGCACCGGACCGACCCCGGACAGGCGATCCCGCCGTCGAGGCCCGCCCTCGGCCGAGCCGGGCGCGCAGCGTCGCCGCACCGGCGCGGAAATCGCCCCAGACCTGGCTCACGGCCTCGGCCAGGGTCCGCGGACCGCCCCCGTCGCCGTTCCCGGAGCCGTCGCCACGCGTCGCAGCAGCAGCAAGGAGCAGGACTCCGACCGCAAGAAGGATCGCCACGACCAACCACACATACATCTGCACCATGCGCCAGTCTTAGCACGCGGTCCGGCGGGATCGACTCGGCGGCGCGGCCACGGACCGAAACCTCCTCCGACCCTCACGCAACCTCCACGCGTGGGTCACGCCTCGGCCGTCTCCCGGGAGTCCTGGCTGATCCGCTGGCTGATGACCGTCGTCACCCCGTCGCCGCGCATCGTCACGCCGTAGAGCGCGTCGGCGATCTCCATCGTGCGCTTCTGATGGGTGATGACGATGAGCTGGCTGTCGTGCTGCAGCTCGACGAAGATCTGGAGGAGGCGACCGAGGTTCGTGTCGTCGAGAGCCGCCTCGACCTCGTCCATGACGTAGAACGGGCTCGGGCGCGCCTTGAAGATGGAGACGAGCAGGGCGATCGCCGTGAGCGACCGCTCCCCTCCGGAGAGGAGGGACAGCCGCCTGACCTTCTTCCCTGCCGGGCGCGCCTCGATCTCGATGCCGGTGGTGAGCATGTCGGACGGGTCGGTGAGCACGAGGCTCCCCTCGCCCCCGGGAAACAGGCGTGCGAAGACCTCCACGAACTGTGCCTGCGTGTCGTGGAACGCAGCGCTGAACACCTGCTCGACCCGCTCGTCGATCTCGCGCACGATCTCGAGAAGGTCCGTGCGCGACTTCTTGAGGTCGGCGAGCTGCGCGGTGAGGAACGTGTGGCGTTCCTCGAGCGCGGCGAACTCCTCGAGCGCCAGCGGGTTCACCCGTCCGAGCCGAGCCATCGCGCGCTCGGCCGTCTGCATCCGCTTCTCCTGCTCCGCACGCACGTAGGGACGGTCGTCGGGCGGCACGGGACGGTCAGGTCCGTACTCCTCGACGAGGCTCGTCGGGTCGAGGCCGAGCTCGTCGACCGAACGTGTCTCGAGCTGCTCGATGCGCAGCTGCTGCTGCGTCCGCGCCACCTCGTCCCGGTGCGCCACGTCGGTGAGCTCGCGCAGGCTCGTCGCGCCATGCTCGGTCCGGGTCCGGAGCGCGGCAAGATCGCGCTCACGGTCCACACGGTCGGACTCGACCTGGTCCTTGTGCTCCTGGGCGAGAGCGAGCGACCGGTCGAGCCGGCCCAGGACAGCCACGGTCGCGTCGCGGACGGCGCGGGCGAGGTCTGCCTGCCGGGCGCGGACCGCCTCCCGCTCGGCAGCTCGGGCGCGTGCCGCGCGCTCGGTCGCTGCCGCGCGCTCGAGCGACTGCGCGCGACCGGCCAGCGCGCGGGCCCGCTCCTCGCTCGTGCGCAGCGCCAGCCGTGCCTCCATCTCCCGCGACCGCGCCGCGGCGGCGCGCTCGAGCAGGTCGTCTCGCTCCGACGCAGCGTCGTCGACTGCGGCCTCGGAGACCTCGGGCGCAGCCTGCGCCGCGCTCAGCCGCTGCGTGAGGGCGTCGAGGTCGGACTCCTCCTGCTCGCCCGCGAGCGTCGCCGCGTCGAGCTGCGCCTGGAAGCGTGCGACCTCCCCGGCAGCCGATCGGGCCGTCGCGCCCAGGTGCCCGAGCTGCTCGGCGACCGCCGCGAGCGACGCGTCCGACTCGTTGAGCCGTGCGAGCGTCGCGTCGTACGTCGCCTGTGCCTGCGCACGGGACGCGCGCGCGGCGTCCTGCTCCTGTGCCGTGGTCGCGAGCCGGGCGCTCGCGTCCTCGAGAGCTGTCCGCGCCTCGGAGAGCGCGGCCTGCAGGTGCAGGACGCTCGGTGCAGAGGCGGTCCCTCCCCACGCCCGGTGCGCACCCACCAGGTCTCCGGACCGCGTGACCGCGAGGAGCCGGGGGTGCGCCGCCACCAGGACACGCGCCTGCGCGAGGTCCTCGACCACGACGACGTCTCGCAGGAGCGCGTCCACGCCGGCCCCGACGGCCGAGGCGGGGCGGACCACCGACCGGGCCCAGGCCGCGCCGTCCGGCAGCTCGACGAGCTCGTCCTCGTCCCGCGCGGCCGGGAGGTCGACCTGCGGACCGCCGACGACCAGCCCGGCCCGGCCGGCGTCGTCCAGCCTGAGCATCCGGATCGCATCGACCGCCACGTCGACCGACTCGACGACGATGGCGTCTGCGTAGGTGCCGAGCGCCGCCGCGACCGCGTCCTGGTAGCCGGCGTCGACCGCGAGCATGGCGGCGAGGGAACCGACCGTGCCCGACAGGTCCGATGCGAGCAGCGCTCCCGCCCCGTCCTTGCGGTCGAGGCTCATCTCGAGCGTCTCGCTCCGGGCGCTCCACGTCGCGTGGTCCCGCTCCGCCTGCCCGCGCGCCTCGGCGACCCGGCGGAGCTCAGCCTCGGAGTCCTCGAGGCTCGCGGTCGCACGCTCGTGCTCGGCGTCGAGGTGCTCCTCCCCTTCCTGCGCGCCGGTGACCTCGTGCTCGAGCGTGACGAACTGCGCGGCTGCCCTCGCCCCACGGCGCTCCGCCTCGGCCAGGGACTCGTGCAGGCGGTCGATCTCGGCCTGCCGTGCCTCGAGGCGCGACCGCTTGGCCGCGAGCTGACCCGCGAGACGGGCGACCCCTTCACGGCGGTCCGCCTCGCCCCGCAACAGGTCTGCCAGGACCTTCTCCGCAGCCGCTCCCGCAGACTCGCTCTGCTGGCGCGCGCCGATCGCCTCGTCGAGCGCCTCGCGCCGCAGCTCGACCTCACGGGCGAGGTCCGCCTCGGACGCCCGGGCTCGCGCCGCCTGCCGGTCGAGGTCGAGCGGGTCCGAGCCGGACGTGTGCGGCTGCGCGGTCCCGAGCAGACGCAGCCGCTCGGCCGCGAGGGTCTGGAGGCCCGTGATCCGGTCGCGCAAGGACGAGAGGCGGTACCACGTGTCGCTCGCCTCACGCACGGTGGGCGCCGCTTCGGCGGCCGCCTCCTCGAGTGCGACGAGGGCCGACCGTGCCGCCTCGAGCTCGGCCGACACTGCAGCGACGCGCACCTGCAACGCCGTCTCGTCGGCGATCTCCTGCGCGAGCGACGCCGTGAGCTGGGCGAGGTCGTCGGCGAGCAGACGCGCGCGAGCGTCACGCAGGTCCGACTGCACGACGGCGGCCTTGCGAGCGGCCTCGGCCTGTCGGCCGAGCGGACCGAGCTGCCGTCGGACCTCAGCGGTGAGGTCGCCGAGACGCAAGAGGTTCCCCTGCATCGACTCGAGCTTGCGGAGCGCCTTCTCCTTGCGCTTGCGGTGCTTGAGGACCCCGGCAGCCTCCTCGATGAAACCGCGGCGCTCCTCGGGCGTCGCCCGCAGCACCTGGTCGAGCTGCCCCTGTCCGACGATCACGTGCATCTCTCGACCCAGACCCGAGTCGGAGAGGAGGTCCTGGATGTCGAGGAGCCGGCACGACGAGCCGTTGATCGCGTACTCGGAACCGCCGCTACGGAACAGCGTGCGCGTGATCGTCACCTCGCTGTACTCGATCGGCAGCGCACCGTCGGCGTTGTCGATGGTCAACGACACCTCGGCGCGGCCGAGCGGCGGGCGTCCGGACGTGCCGGCGAAGATGACGTCTTCCATCTTGCCGCCGCGCAAGGTCTTGGCCCCCTGCTCGCCCATGACCCAGGCGAGCGCATCGACGACGTTCGACTTCCCCGACCCGTTCGGGCCGACCACGCACGTCACACCGGGCTCGAAGCTCAGCGTCGTCGCGGACGCGAACGACTTGAACCCGCGGAGCGTCAGTGTCTTGAGGTGCACGGCTCAGAGCCTAGTGGGCACGACCCTCAGAGCGAGGGGAACCAGAGCCCGATCTCCCGTGCCGCGGACTCGTCCGAGTCGCTGCCGTGGACGAGGTTCTGCTGGACCTTGAGCCCCCAGTCGCGACCGAGGTCGCCGCGGATCGTTCCCGGTGCGGCGGTGGTGGGGTCCGTCGTGCCCGCGAGCGAGCGGAATCCCTGGATGACGCCCTGCCCCTCGACGACGACGGCGAGGACCGGCCCGGAGGACATGAACTCCACGAGCGGCGCGTAGAACGGCTTGCCCTCGTGCTCGGCGTAGTGCTGGGCGAGCAGCTCCTCCGTGGCGTGCTTGAGCTCGACGGCGACGAGCGTGTAGCCCTTCGCCTCGATGCGACGGAGGATCTCGCCCGCGAGACCGCGGCGGACGCCGTCCGGCTTGACGAGGACGAGCGTGCGGGAGACGGCTGGGGACGAAGTGGAAGTCATGCGGTCAACCCTATCCGCTGTGCAGCGAGGGGCGTGCTCAGCGGACTGGTGGCACTTCTCCCGGGTGGGCGGCGTCGTACTCCGCGCGCTCTCTGTCGATCTTCGCACCGAGCCACAACGAGACCGCCCACATGACGACGAACACCACGGCCACGATGACCATGAGCGGGATGACGAGCGACACGGCGAGGAACGGGAGCTGGACCGCGGAGCCCGCGACATACCCCCCGGGAGCGGCGACGAGCCGGCTGAGGACCACGAGGACGACGGCGAGCACACCCCCGGCCAACCACACCTGGCCGGCCGGAGCGTCGACGAGCCGGAAGGCCACGAGCGTCGCGAACACGACGACGAACGCCTCGAGCACGAGCATCGTCGACGCGAACTGGATCTTGGCCGACTTCTTCGCCACGACCCGGGCGGGGGCGTCGCCGCCGCCCGGGACCGACGGGCTCGGGTCTGCGGGGGCCGGTACGTCTGGAGAGCTCACCCCGTCAGGATACCGAGGTCGGACGACGGCCCTCGTCCTCGTCCGGTGCCTCCGACGGTCCGGACCGCCCGACGGTGACGAGCGGCTCGCCCTCCACGGTCGACGCCGCGACGCCGGCGAGCACGGCGGCCGGCTCCGACGTCGTGGCCTCGCCTCGGGCGACCATCCCGGCCTCGCCGGAGAGCGCGACCTCCCGCAGGAAGAGGGTCAGCACGAATCCGATCGCGAGGAGCGGGACGAGGTACCAGAACGCGGGTGCGAGAGCGCCCGCGAACGCGTCCACGACACCGGACCTCAGCGGCTCGTCGAACGACTGGACCGCTGCCGGCGTGACGCCGTTCGGGTCGAGCAGGGCCGTCTGCTCCGGCGGCACCGATGTCGCGACGTCGGTGAGGTTGTCGGCGAGGCGACCCGTGAAGATCGTCGAGAAGACCGCGATGCCGACCGCTGCGCCGATCTCGCGGAAGAAGTTGTTCGAGCTCGTCGCCGTCCCGATCTCGTGCGGGTCGACCGCGTTCTGCACGGCGAGGACGATCGTCTGCATGACGAGTCCGAGGCCCGCACCGAGGACGAAGAGCATGATCCCGAAGACGACGAGCGACGTGTCGCCGGTGATCTGTGTGAGGGCGACGAGCGCGAGCGTCGCGATCGCCATGCCGGCGATCGGGTACTGCCTGTAGTGGCCGGTGCGCGTGATGAGGATTCCGGAGCCGATCGCCGTGAGCATGAGCCCGGCCATCATCGGCAGCATGAGGAAGCCGGACTCCGTGACGCCCGCGCCTGACGACATCTGGAGGAACGTCGGGAGGAAGCTCAGCGCTGCGAACATGCCCATGCCGATGACGAGACCGACGGCCGTCGAGATGGCGAAGGTCCGGTTCTTGAACAGGTGGAGCGGGATGAGCGGCTCCTCGGCGCGCCGCTCGACGAGCACGAACGCGACGACCGCGACGACGAGGGCGGCACTGAGGGCGACGAGCCCGGTGTGGGACCAGTCGTACGAGTCCTGGCCGCTCCAGCTCTCCCAGCTCGTCACGAGGACGAGGCTCGACGTCGCGACGACCATGAAGAAGATGCCCGCGACGTCGATCTTCTTGCCCGAGCGGTGCGTGGGCAGCTTGAGCGTGAACCACGCGGTGACGAACGCGGCGATGCCGATGGGGATGTTGATCCAGAAGCACCAGCGCCAGTCTGCGTGGTCGGTGAACAGCCCGCCGAGCAGCGGGCCGATGACGGCGGAGATGCCGAACAGCGCCCCCATCGGACCCATGTACTTTCCGCGGTCCTTCGCCGGGACGATGTCGGCGATGATCGCCTGCGAGAGGATCATGAGTCCGCCGCCACCGAGGCCCTGGACCCCGCGCCAGAAGACGAGCTGTCCGAAGTTCTGCGCGAAGCCCGCACCGACGGACGCGAGCGTGAAGAGCCCGATGGCCACGAGGAACGGCCAGCGGCGTCCCCACAGGTCACCGAACTTGCCGTACAGGGGCATGACGATCGCGATCGCGAGGATGTAGGCGGTCATGAGCCAGCCCTGGTGCTCGACGCCGTTGAGCTCACCGACGATCGTCGGCATCGCGGTCCCGAGGATCGACTGGTCGAGCGACGAGAGGAACATCGAGGCGAGGAGTGCACCGAAGATCGTGAGGATGGTGCGCTGGTTGAGCACGACGAGGGGCTTGTCCTCGGTCGCACCGGCCTGCGCGGGCGGGGCGGATGCCATCAGTGGTACCTGTTCCTGGTTCGGGGTGGTCATGAGTCGGTGAGCAGCCGGCGCAGCTCTGCCACGACGGTGGGCAAGCAGGTGGACGGAGCGCCGGTGCGCCCTGAGGCGTCCCAGTACCGGAAGGATCCGCGGGTCATGACCATGATCATCGAGCCGACGATCTCCTCGGCCGGGCCCGGGACGTCGTTGCCGTTCCGGCGCGCGACGAGCTTCTCGACCTCGACCTTGTGCTGCTCGAACCATGCGAGCTGACGGACGACGAGCGCCGGCTCGCGCTGGGCGAGCTCCATGACGTCACCCATGCGGTCGTGGTCGACGGGTGAGCTGGTGAGCACGCTCGCGACGATGTGTGCGCAGTCGTCGAGGGTCCGCCCGGTGGGTCCGCCCGCGACGAAGGTCGCCGCGACCTCGGGATCGAGCACCCAGGGCTCGATGCCGAGCACGGCGTCGATCTTCGACTCGAAGTAGTTGAAGAAGGTCCGCGGGGAGACGCCGACGGCGTCGCAGATCATCTCGACGGTGACGTGGTCGAGGCCGTGCTCCCGCACGAGCCGGTGGCTCGCGCTGACGAGCGCCTCCCGGCGTGCGACCTTCTTCCGTTCCCGGAGCCCGGGTTCGGAGGTCGCGTCGGACGATGAGCTGATCACGAAAGAAAAACTACAGTCAGTGCAGTTTTGCAGTCAATGCACCTGACGTCGCGAAGGGTGTGTCGTCCCTCACGCCTCGCCGAAACCGGACTCCACGACCTCGGCGACCGCATCGACCGCCCGCTGCGCGTCCGCACCCGTCGCCTGCAACGAGAGCACCCGACCACCCGTGGCACCGAGCTTCATGAGCTCGAGCACGCTCGCGCCGTCGACCCCGTCCACGAGCAGCGTCGCGTCGAGCTCGGAGACGATCCGTGCGAGCACAGCCGCCGGCCTCGCGTGCAGACCGAGCGCGTTGCGCACCGTCACGGTCCGGGTCGCCGTCCCTGCGCTCGCGTCCGTGCTCGGTGCACGGGTCTCGACAGCGCGCGGGGCGAAGGTCGTGCCCGCACGCTCGGCCGACGCCAGGACCGCAGCGAGGTCTCCCCCACCCTGTGCGGTCACCGCGGCAGCGACCGCACCTTCGACGAAGGGCGCGTCTGCGAGCAGGGCTCGCTCCGCGCCCTCGTCCTCGAGCAGCTCCAGGACCGAGTCGACCGTGAGCATCGCCGAGCCCAGGTCCGCGAGGAGCACCACGTCCCTGCCCGCTGCGAGCTCGTCCCGGACAGCGTCGGCCACCCGCTCGAAGTTCGTGCCGACGCCCCCGTCCGGCAGGCCGCCCACGGCGACGAGGTCGACGTCAGGGGCCATCTGCTCAGCCAGCTCGACCGCGCCGGTGGCCAGTGCGTGCGAGTGCGAGACGAGCACGAGGGCGACGTGAGCGGTCACGCCGCTGCCCCGGCGATGGCGGCACGGACCGCGGCCCGCAGGATGATCGTGCTCGACGCCGCGCCGGGGTCTTCGTGACCCGCGCTCCGCTCTCCCAGATAGCTGGCGCGACCCTTCGTCGCGACGAGCGGGATGGTCGCGACGGACCCAGCGGCGGAGGCCTCCGCCGCTGCAGCGAGGACGTCCTCGGGCGTCCCACCCCCGTCGGCGGCCGCGATCGCCGCCTCGACGGCCGGCGTCCACGCATCGACCATGGTCTTCTCCCCCGGCACCGCCTTGCCGCGGGACGTGATGCCCTCGAGCGCACCCTCGAGGAGAGCGACCACCCCCTGGGCGTCGAGCTCGGACAGTCCGGTCACCTTGGCGGCCCTGAGGTACGCGGTCCCGTACAGCGGTCCGGACGCGCCTCCGACCGACGACATGAGCGTCGTCGCGACGAGCTTGAGCACGTCCCCGATGACCGGGGCGCCGGCCTCCGGAGCGGACGCGTCGGGTACCGCCTGCGCGTCGAGCTTCGCGACGACGGCCTGGAAGCCCCGGTTGAGGTTCTCCCCGTGGTCACCGTCCCCGATCTGGCGGTCGAGCTCCATGAGCTCGTCCTTCGCGTCGAGGATCGCCGCCGCACTCTCTCGTGCCCACCGCTGTGCCCATGCCACGTCCAACGCCATTCCTGCCTCAGTCCTTCTCTCGACAGCCCTCACCACCGCAGCGCGGCCGTGTGCACCGGCGCGTCCCACAGAGCCATGAGCTCCTCGTCCAGCCGCAGGACGGTGACGGACGCACCCTGCATGTCGAGCGAGGTGACGTAGTCGCCCACGAGCGACCGTGCGACGACGACGCCCCGCCCTTCGAGGAGCCGGCGTGCCTGACGATAGACCACGTAGAGCTCGGAGAGCGGCGTGCCTCCCATACCGTTAACGAACAGCAACACGCTCTCCCCGGAAGCCAGGCCGAGGTCCTCGACGACGGGCTCGACGAGCATCGCGGTGATGTCGTCGGCCGACGCAGCAGGGATCCGACGTCGGCCAGGCTCGCCGTGGATGCCGATGCCGATCTCCACCTCGTCGTCGGGGAGATCGAAGCTCGGACCGCCGACGTGCGGGACGGTGCACGCGGTGAGAGCGACACCCATCGACCGCACGTTCGCGTTGACCCGGGCAGCCATCGCCGCGACGGCCTGGAGGTCGTCCCCGCGCTCCGCCGCGGCCCCGGCGATCTTCTCGACCGCCACGGTGCCCGCCACGCCACGACGACCGGCCGTGTAGAGCGAGTCCTTCACCGCGACGTCGTCGTCGACGACGACGGTCGCGACCTCGATCCCGTCCATCTCGGCCAGCTCGACCGCCGTCTCGAAGTTGAGCACGTCACCGGTGTAGTTCTTGACGATGGCCAGGACGCCCCGCCCGGAGTCTGCCGCGGCGAGGGCCGGGAGGACGTGGTCGGGGGTCGGCGACGTGAAGACCGTCCCCGGCACCGCCGCATCGAGCATGCCGAGGCCGACGAAGCCCGCGTGCAGGGGCTCGTGACCCGAGCCGCCGCCCGAGACCAGCCCGACCTTGCCCTCCCGGGCACCGCCCTGCCGGACGACGAAGAGCGGGTCGGTGCGCATCTCGACGATGTCCGCGTGCGCCCACGCAAAACCCTCGACGGACTCCGTGACGACGTCTTCTGGTGCGTTGATGAGTTTCTTCATTGTTCGGCTCTCCCCAGGTGGATCCCAGTGCCATTCAAGCACCGCCGACCGTGCTGCGCAGAGGCCGAGCCCTCGCCCCCTCGTCAGCCTCGACCGAGGAGCAGCCGCGCCTCCGCGGCGAGGACGACCGATCCGGCCACGAGGACGCCCGTACCCGTCCCGACCCCGATGGTGTCCTCGTTCTCGGCGAGGCCGGCCGCGAGGTCGAGCGCCTCGTCGAGCCGCGCCACGCTGTGGACGCGTTCCTCGCCGAAGATGTCGTTGGCGATCTCCTCCAGGTCGTCGACGTCGTACGAGCGCACCGAGGACGACTGGGTGACGACGATCTCCGCGAGCATCGGCTCGAGGATCGAGAGGATGGTCTCGGCATCCTTGTCCGCGAGGATCCCGACGACCCCGATGAGGCGCGTGAAGTCGAAGGACTCCTCCACCGCGTCCACCAGCGCCTGGGCCCCGGCCGGGTTGTGGGCTGCGTCGACGACGATGGTCGGGCTGGCACGGACGACCTCGAGCCGCCCCGGCGAGTCGGCTGCGGCGAACGCCGCGCCGACGAGCTCGCCGTCGAGAGCACGGCCACCGGACAGCAGGGCCTCGGCCGCCGCGAGCGCGAGGAGCGCGTTGTGCGCCTGGTGCGCGCCGTACTGCGGGAGGTAGACCTCCGTGTACAGGCCGGCGGGCGTGCGCAGGCTCACGAGCTGACCGCCGACGGCGGGGAACCGCTCGGGGACCTCGAGGTCCACACCCTCTCGGAGGACGCGTGCGCCCCGCTCGGCCGCGACCGCGAGGATGACACCGTCGGCGTCCTCGGTCTGCTCGGCGAGCACCACCGTGGCCCCGTCCTTGATGATCCCTGCCTTCTCCCCGGCGATCTCGACGACCGTGTGGCCGAGCCAGCGCTCGTGGTCCACCGAGACGGGCGTGATGATCGCGATCTCGCCGTCGGCGACGTTCGTGCAGTCCCACGTACCGCCCATGCCGACCTCGATGATCGCGACGTCGACGGGCGCGTCCGCGAAGGCGGCGAACGCCATGACCGTGAGCACCTCGAAGAAGCTCAGACGCGGGCCGCCCGCGGCCCTGGACTCGGTGTCGACCATCTCGACGTAGGGCTCGACGTCCCGCCAGACCTCGATGAAGCGCTCGGCGCTCACCGCCTCGCCGTCGATGGCGATGCGCTCGGTGACGGACGTGAGGTGCGGGCTCGTGAAGCGTCCGGTCCGCAGCCCGTGCTCCCGGACGAGGGAGTCGAGCATGCGTGACGTCGACGTCTTGCCGTTGGTCCCGGTGAGGTGGACCACGCGGTACGCCTTCTGCGGGTCGCCGAGGAGCTCGCACACCTTGCGGACGCGGTCGAGCGAGGGCTCGATGTCGTGCTCCGGCGCCCGCGCCATGATCGCGGCGTAGATGCCGTCGAGCTCCTGGCGGACCTCCGGGGGAACCTCGGGGCCCGGGTCACGCCGGCGCCCGTCCTTGCGGCTGCTCATGCGTCTGTGTCCTTCTCGGCTGGTGCGGCGGACTTCTCGACGGACACGGACCGTTCGGCGGTCCCCGACGACGTGATGACGACCTGCACCGCGAGCGTCTCGCTCGCGATGAGCTCCTCGTGCTTCGTGACGGCGGCGAGCCACTGCTCGGGCACGTCGAGGGTGAGGACGATCCGGTCACCGACGTCGAGCCCGGTGGACTTCCGGGCGTCCTGGACGTCGCGGACGACGTCGCGGGCGTATCCCTCGGCGAGGAGCGCGTCGTCGAGCCGCAGGTCGAGGACGGCGAAGCCCCCGGCCGGCAGGACGGCAGCGGCGACCGTCCCGGTCTCGCCGGAGCCCTCACCCACAACCGTCGAGAGCTCGTACTCCCCCTCGACCAGCGGCACGTCACCGTTCGTGGTCTCGACGACGACGCCGCCGTCGTCGGTCGTGCGCCACGCCCCGGACTTGGCCGCCTTGATCGCGTCCTGGACCCCTCGTCCGAGACGCGGGCCCGCGGCGCGCGCGTTGACGCTCAGTCGCTGGGAGACCCCGAAGGCCGCAGCCGCGTCGTCCCCGAGCCCGACGAGCTCGACGGTCTTGACGTTGAGCTCACCCGCCACGAGGGCGGCGTACGGCTCGAGCGAGGCGGGGTCGTCGACGACGACGGTGAGGCGCGAGAGCGGCTGGCGCACGCGCATCTGGTGGGCCTTGCGCAGCCCCAGGCTCAGCGAGACCACGGATCGCACGCGGTCCATCGTCTCGACGAGGTCGGCGTCCGCGACGAGCACGGTCCCGAGACCGGTCGCGACGCCGTCGGTGGTGACGAGCTCCGGCCAGTCGGTGAGGTGCACGCTGCGCCCGCCGGTGAGGCCGCGCCAGATCTCCTCGGTGAGCAGCGGGGCGAGCGGTGCCATGACGCGGTTGAGCGTCTCGAGCGCGGTCCAGAGGGTGTTGAACGCGTTCGCGTCCTCCTCCCAGAAGCGGTCCCGCTGGGTCCGCACGTACCAGTTCGTCAGGGCGTCGAGGTACTCGCGCACGCTCTCGCAGGCCCCGGCGACGTCGAACGCGTCGAGCTGTGCCTGCGTGGTCGCGACGAGGTCGCGGGTCCGTGCCAGCAGGTAGCGGTCCATGACCGGCAGGTCGGCCACCTCCGCGGTCTCGACCCGTCGTGCCGTGACGCCTGCACCGTCCTGCGCCGCGCCGGCGTAGAGCGTGAAGAAGTAATACGTGCTCCATACGGGGAGCAGCACCTGGCGGACCGAGTCGCGGATGCCCTCCTCGGTGACCACGAGGTTCCCGCCGCGCAGGATCGGCGAGCTCATGAGGAACCACCGCATGGCGTCCGAGCCGTCGCGGTCGAGGACCTCCGACACGCTGGGGTAGTTCTGCAGCGACTTGCTCATCTTGCGACCGTCGGAGCCCAGGACGATGCCGTGCGAGACCGCGTTGCGGAACGCCGGCCGGTCGAAGAGCGCGGTCGCGAGGACGTGCAGGGTGTAGAACCAGCCGCGTGTCTGTCCGATGTACTCGACGATGAAGTCGCCGGGGTAGTGGTGCTCGAACCAGTCCGCGTTCTCGAACGGGTAGTGCACCTGGGCGAACGGCATCGAGCCCGAGTCGAACCACACGTCGAGGACGTCGGTGATCCGGCGCATCGTGGACCGGCCCGTGGGGTCGTCCGGGTTCGGGCGCGTCAGCTCGTCGATGAAGGGGCGGTGGAGGTCGGTCACGGGCACGCCGAAGTCCGCCTCGAGGTCGGCGAGCGACCCGTAGACGTCGACCCGCGGGTAGGCCTCGTCGTCGGAGACCCACACCGGGATGGGCGTCCCCCAGTACCGGTTGCGGGAGATCGACCAGTCACGGGCACCGGCGAGCCACTTGCCGAACTGCCCGTCCTTGATGTGCTCCGGCGTCCAGGTGACCTCCTGGTTGAGCTCGACCATGCGGTCGCGGATCGTCGTGACGCTCACGAACCAGCTGGAGACCGCCTTGTAGATGAGCGGGTTCCGGCAGCGCCAGCAGTGCGGGTACGAGTGCTGGTAGGTCTCGTGGCGCACGACGACGGCGCGCACGGCGGCGTCCGTCCGTGCGAGCGGGCCCGTCCCGTCCTTGAGGTCCTTGATGATCGCGGGGTTCGCGTCGAAGACCTGCTGGCCCGCGTAGTCGGGGACGAGGCTCGTGAAGCGACCGCGCGAGTCGATCGTGACGACGGTCTTGATACCAGCCTCGAGGCAGACGGCCATGTCGTCCTCGCCGAAGGCGGGGGCGAGGTGGACGAGCCCTGTGCCGTCCTCGGTCGTGACGAAGTCGGCCACGAGGACCTGGTGCGCTGCGGCGTTCTCCGGGTCACCTGCGAGGTAGTCGAAGATCGGTGTGTAGCGGCGCCCGGCGAGCTCGGTGCCCGTGAGGGTCCGGAGCACGCGGGCGTCCTCGCCGAGCTCCTTCGCGTACGCACCGAGGCGCGCAGCACCGATGACGACCTCCTGGCCCGCGAGCGCGGAGGACTCCCCTGGGGCGACGACGACGTACTCGACGTCGGGACCGACGGCGATCGCGAGGTTGGACGGCAAGGTCCACGGGGTCGTCGTCCAGACGAGCGCGAGCTCACCGGTCTCGAGCCGCACCCCGACGGTCAGCGCCGGGTCCTGACGAGACTGGTAGACGTCGTCGTCCATGCGCAGCTCGTGATTGGACAACGGTGTCTCGTCGCGCCAGCAGTACGGCAGGACCCGGTAGCCCTCGTAGGCCAGGCCTTTGTCGTAGAGCTGCTTGAAGGCCCAGATGACCGACTCCATGAACGTCACGTCGAGGGTCTTGTAGTCGTGCTCGAAGTCGACCCAGCGCGCCTGGCGGGTCACGTACTGCTGCCACTCCCCCGTGTATCGCAGGACGGACTCGCGGCACGCCGCGTTGAACGTGTCGATGCCCATGGCCTCGATCTGGGACTTGTCCGTGATCCCGAGGATCCGCTCGGCCTCGAGCTCGGCGGGCAGCCCGTGGGTGTCCCACCCGAACCGGCGCTCGACGCGCTGACCGCGCATCGTGCGGTAGCGAGGCACCACGTCCTTCGCGTAGCCGGTGAGGAGGTGCCCGTAGTGCGGGAGGCCGTTGGCGAACGGTGGGCCGTCGTAGAAGACGAACTCGTTCGCTCCGTCGACGCCGGCGGGGCGGGCGTCGATCGACGCCTGGAACGTGCCGTCCTGCGCCCAGTACGCGAGGACGGTCTCCTCGAGGGCAGGGAGGTTCGGCGAGGCAGGGACGCCCGACTGGTCGGGACGGTGCAACGGATAGGCCATGAGGTGCGGCTCCTGTAGCGGGTGGTCCGGGTCGTGCACTCATCTGCGAGGACGACTCCGGGCGCTGGGCGCCGAGCCGCGGTACCACCCCGCTTGCCGCACGCACGAAGCGCGCGACCGCTCTGCTGGTCGTGCTGGCTGTGACGGGCCGTACCCGTCCGGTTCTACTGGGGCACGCGGCGCGAGCGCCGTGCTGCCTGTTCTTCCGGAGGCTCACCGGTGATGGCCGGGTCGACGCCTGTGAGTCCATCGTACCTGCGCGTGCGCGTGGTGCGCTCGGAGAATGCGGAGATGTCGCGAGAGACGAGCATCTCGATCGTGAGGGGGGCTGCGGAGAGGACGTCGAGCGTGACCATGGGTTGTCCTTGCGGGTTCTGGCGGCGCCTGGCGCGGGCGAGACCGATCCCTCGCGGAGAGGTCGTCAGGCAGCGTCGGGCAGGGCGGTCGGAGGCGATGGCCTCAACAACACGCAGCAGAACAGACGACGACCGGGACGGCGGACGACGCACGCAGGATGCGGGCGCTGTCGGTGCGGTCGGCGGAAGTCACGGGAGCATCATGCCAGGCGTGCACGCACGGGGGCAAGACCCGGGACGAACACCCGATACGGTGAGGGCGCACGTCCACCCAGGAGAAGGCAGGCAGACATGACCGTCGGATTCATCGGCACCGGGAACATGGCCACCGCGATCGTCCGCGGGGTCCTCTCCGACGGCTTCCTGAGTGCGGCCGACATCGTCGTGTTCGACCCGGACGCCGCGAAGCGCGACGCCCTCGGCGACGAGCTCGGTGTGCGCGTGGCCGCCTCGAACGCCGATCTCGTCGAGCTCGCGGACGTCGTCGTCCTCGCCGTCAAGCCTCAGGTCCTGCCCGCCGTGCTGACCCCGCTCGCGGCGCAGATCGGCGACAGGCGCCGTGTCGTCGTGTCCATCGCGGCGGGCACTCCTCTCGCCCGGATCGAGGAGCTGCTCGCCGCCGGGACGACCCCTGCGACGACCGGGCCGCGTCAGGCCGTGGTCCGGGTCATGCCCAACGTCAACGCGATGATCGGTGCCGGCATGGCCGCCGTCTGCGGGAACACGGCCGCGACCGCCCAGGACGTCGAGCTCGTGCTCGGGATGTTCGCGGCGGTCGGCGACGCGATCGAGCTTCCCGAGGGCCAGTTCTCGACGTTCACGGCCGTCGCCGGCAGCGCACCCGCGTTCGCGTACCTCTTCATCGACTCGCTCGCACGGGGCGCGGTCAAGGCCGGCATGGCGAAGGACCTCGCGACGCGGATCGCCGCGCAGACCGTCCTCGGGAGCGCGCAGATGGTCCTCGAGTCGGACCGCACCCCCTGGGAGCTCATCGACACGGTGTGCTCTCCGGGTGGCACGACGGTCGCAGGTCTCGTCGCCCTGGAGGACCGCGGATTCCTGGCCACCGTGGTGCACGGCGTCACGGAGACCATCGCCCGCGACCAGGAGCTGGCCGCGGGCTCCTGAGCGGCGGCCGGTGCGGCCCGCTCCTCGTGCGGCGTATCCTGGCGTGACGATCCCGGGCCTGATGTGGCTCGGTGACGCGGCTCCTGACTTGGACCGCTGATCTCCGGCGCGCGGTAGCCGCGCCCTCCCGATGACGCTTCCCTGCCCCGGAGATCCCACGTGCCCCTGACCGGCCCCCGCCCCACCTCGCTGACCCCTCGTCGGGCCCCTGAGCGAGGGACGACCGCGCGCCGCGCGACCACCGCCGTGGTCGTCGGCCTCCTCGCCCTGACGACCGCCGCGTGCTCCTCCGACGCCGGGACGAGCCCGACCCCCGAGGCCGACGCGACCACCTCGGCCTCGGCCTCGACCGCGTATCCGCTGACGCTCGACAACTGTGGCGTCGAGGTCACCTTCGACACGGCACCGACCGCGGTCGTGACGATCAAGTCGAGCACCACCGAGATGCTCCTGGCGCTCGGTGTCGGCGACCGTGTCGTCGGCACCGCGTACCCCGACGGTCCGGTGGCCGACTGGCTCGCGGAGGACGCCGCGGCGAACCCCGCGATCGACACACCGCTGTCGGACAAGGTGCCGGGCCAGGAGGCCGTCCTCGCGCTCGCACCCGACCTCGTCTACGCCGGGTGGGAGTCGAACGTCACCGCCGAGGGGGCGGGCGCGCGCGACTCGTTCGCCGCGTTCGGCATCGCGACGTACGTCGCTCCCTCGGCCTGCAAGGACGCCGACTACCAGCCGGACCCGTTGACCTTCGACGACGTCTTCGCCGAGATCGAGGAGGTCGGCGAGGTGTTCGACGTCTCGGCCGACGCAGCCGAGCTCGTCGCGAGCCAGCGTGCGGACCTCGACGCGGTCGTCGCCGACGACCGCGGCCTGACTGCGCTGTGGTACTCCTCGGGCTCGGACATCCCCTACGTGGGCGCCGGGATCGGCGCCCCCCAGATGATCATGGACGCCGTCGGGGTGGAGAACATCGCTGCCGAGATCCACGACACCTGGAGCCCGTTCTCGTGGGAGGAGGCGATCGCCGCCGACCCCGACGTCATCATCCTCGTCGACTCTCCCTGGAACAGCGCCGACTCGAAGATCGAGATGCTCGAGGGCAACCCCGCCACCGCGAACCTCACGGCGGTGCGCGAGGGCCGCTACCTCGAGGTGCCGTTCCCGGCGACCGAGGCGGGCGTCCGCAGCGTGTGGGCCGTGGAGCACCTCAGCGAGCAGCTCGCCTCGCTCGAGACCACCGCAGACTGAGCTGGAGCGCCATCGATGACGACCGTGCACGACGCGCCAGGGCGGGGGGCTCCCTCGGCACCCGGCGACTCCCGGCAGGCCGGCACGGCGACCGGTACCGTTGCCGCGCCGTCCTCGACCGGCGCGGACCGCGCGCCCGTCGGTGGACCGCGACGTCGTGAGCACGTCCGCTCGATCGCGTGGCTCGCCGGCGCGGTCGTCGCACTCGTCGCCACCGTCGTGGTGGCCGTGACGATCGGCCCGACGGAGATCCGCGCCGGCGACGTGTGGCGGTCGGTCGCGCACCACCTCGGGCTGGGCAGCGTGCTCCGCCTCGACGCCGTCCCGCTGCTGCAGGACGGGATGGTGTGGCAGCTGCGCCTCCCCCGGGTCCTCACGGCAGCGGCCGTCGGCGCAGGCCTGGCCCTCTGCGGGGTCGTCATGCAGTCCGTGACCCGCAACCCGCTCGCCGACCCCTATCTCCTCGGCCTGTCCTCCGGCGCGTCGCTCGGAGCGGTGTGCGTGCTCGTCCTCGGGAGTGCCGTGCTGCTGCCGGTCGCCGCGTTCGTCGGTGCGGTCGCGGCACTGGCAGCCGCCCTGCTCCTCGCCGGTGCGATGGGGTCCATCACACCGACCCGCACGATCCTCGCCGGTCTCGCCGTGAGCCAGCTCTGCGCGGCCGGGACGTCGTTCATCATCTTCTGGTCCGCCACAGGGGACTCCTATCGCGAGATCCTCTCCTGGCTCATGGGTTCGGTGGCGGGCGCCACGTGGACGTCCGTGGCGATCGCGGCCGGCGCGCTCCTCGTGCTCGGCACGGTCCTCGCCGCGACCGGCTCCGTGCTCGACGCCTTCACGTTCGGGGACACGGCCGCCTCGGCTCTCGGCGTCTCGGTGAACCGCACGCGCTGGGCCCTCCTCGTGGCGGTGGCGCTCCTCACCGGGGCGCTCGTCTCGGTCTCCGGGTCGATCGGCTTCGTCGGGCTCATCCTCCCGCACGTCGTCCGGCTCGTCGCGGGAGTGCGCCACCGGCTGCTCCTGCCTCTCTCCGCCCTCCTCGGTGCGACATTCCTCGTGTGGGCGGACACCGCCGCACGCACCGTCTTCGCACCGCGCGAGCTGCCGGTCGGCATCGTGACGGCCGCGATCGGGGCGCCGGTCTTCGCGCTCGTCCTGTGGCGTGGGAAGAGGTCGACATGACACACCCTGCTGCTGACCTCTCGACCTCGCGGGTCAGCTGGTCCGTCGGTGGCACGCTCGTGGTCGACGGCGTCGACTGCACGGTCCCGGCCGGGTCGGTCACCGGGCTGCTCGGGCCGAACGGTTCGGGGAAGTCGACCCTCCTGCGGCTCGTGGCGGGTGTCCAGGACCCTGACGGCGGCACCGTGACCCTCGGTCGCACGGACCTCCTCGCGACGAGACGGCGTGAGCGGGCACGCATGCTCGCGTTCGTCGAGCAGGACGCCACGACAGACGTTGCGCTCACCGTGCTCGACGCGGTGCTGCTCGGGCGCATCCCCCACCGGTCGTTGCTCGCGGGCGACAGTGCCGCAGACCGGCAGGTCGCCCGCGCCGTGCTCGAGCGGCTCGGCCTCGTCGAGCTCGCGGAGCGGGACCTCTCGACGCTCTCGGGCGGTGAGCGTCAGCGGGTGCACGTCGCACGGGCGCTGGCCCAGGAGCCCGCAGTCCTCCTTCTCGACGAGCCGACGAACCACCTCGACATCGCCGCCCAGCTGGCGACCATGGCCCTGCTCGGCAAGCTCGCCGCCGACGGTGTCACCGTCTTCGCGGCTCTCCACGACCTCAACCTCGCCGCCGGCGCGTGCGATCACGTCATCCTCCTGTCCGCCGGACGGGTCGTCGCTGCCGGCGCGGTCGCGGACGTGCTCGTGCCGGAGATCGTCGACGACGTGTACGGGGTCCGGACCGAGATCCTGCGGCACCCGGTGAGCGGCAGGCCCGTGCTGACGTTCAGCGGCCGCTGAGCCGTCGGTGTCGTCCGCCCGGGGCTAGACCTGGATGCCGAGGTGCGGTGCCTCGATCGCGGGGCACGTGTCCATGACGACGTCGAGACCGGCTGCTGCGGCACGGGCGGCCGCGGCCTCGTCGACGACCCCGAGCTGGAGCCACACGGCCCTCGCTCCGATGGCGATCGCCTGGTCGACGACCTCGCCGGCGAGCTCGGACCGGACGAACACGTCGACGACGTCCACCGGGCCCGGAACGTCGGCGAGGGTCGCGAAACCGGGTGCACCGTGCACCGTCTGCGCCTTCGGGTGCACGGGCACGATCTCCATCCCGAGGCCCTGGACGTACGAGGCGACGTCGTAGGCGACGCGCGCACGGTTGTCCGAGAGGCCGACGACCGCCCACCTCCCCGGTGTGGTGAGGAGTCGGCGGATCACGGCGTCGTCGTTGGAGTGCGTCATGGTCCTACGAAACCACACGCGGCATGCACGTGGTCCTCGCCCCGACGTACGGGCGGAAGGTCAGCGCCCGGCGAGTGCCACCCGCACGTCGTGGATCCCTGTCCGGCCGCTGCTCGCCGAGTCGTCGGTCCGGCCGCCTGGCAGGATGGGCTCATGGCACAGGACCTGTGGCTCACCGGTGATCCGGAGGCCGACCACCTGCTCACGAGCGATCCGTTCGCGCTGCTCGTCGGGATGCTCCTCGACCAGCAGGTGACGATGGAGAGTGCGTTCGCCGGACCGTCCACGATCGCCCAGAGGATGGGTGGCCTCGACGTGCGCGCTGTCGCGGACGCCGACCCGGACGAGTTCGTCGCGCTGTGCGCCACGCCACCGGCGGTGCACCGCTACCCCGGGTCGATGGCCGGGCGGATCCAGGGCGTCGCGCAAGCGCTCGTCGGGACGTACGACGGCGACGTCTCCCGGCTCTGGACCGACGGCGACCCTGACGGTGCCGAGCTCCTGCGCCGCCTCAAGGCGCTACCCGGGTTCGGCGACCAGAAGGCGCGAATCTTCGTCGCGCTGCTCGGCAAGCAGTACGGCGTGGAGCCTGCCGGCTGGCGCGAGGCTGCGGGGGCCTACGGCGACGAGGGCGCACGGCGGTCCATCGCCGACGTCACCGACCCGACGAGCCTCGGTGAGGTCCGCGCGACGAAACAGGCGGCGAAGGCCGCAGCCAAGGCGGCGAAGAGCGCCAAGGGATAGAGGTCGCCCACAGGCCGCGCAGGACGAACGCCCGTCCACAGATCGCGGTAAGGGAGGGTGGGCCCGATGTCGCGCCGCCTACGGTCGCCGCATGACCTCCCATCCCCTCAGCCAGCGTCCCACCACGATCCGCAGGACGATCAAGGCAGCCCTCACGATCAGTCTCGCGACGGCGCTCGGTCTCACCGCGTGCTCCGGCGACGAAGCCCCGGAGCCCACGCCCAGCGCATCGACGTCCACCCCGAAGGACGGAGCACCGACCGATCCGGACGCCGCTCCCACAGAACCGGCAGCGGCCGGTGACGGCGGGGCGGCCGCCGAGGCCGTCGAGGCGGTCCAGCGCCTCCTCGACGGCACCTCCGACCCCCAGTCGTGAGAGCTGCTGCGCGCTGGTCGGCCCACCGTCCGTGCCACACTCGGGCACGCACCCGTCCCTGACCGACCTGCCCCACGGAGCGACATGACCGCCGGCCCCCATGTGGAGATCACCTCGTTCGACGTCGGTCCCGAGGAGCTGACCGACCAGCTGCCGGTGACCGCGCGGCTCCTGCGGATGCTGCCGGGACCCGACCGCCCCGACTACGCGCTCGCGGTGGCGACCAGACCGCTGAGGTTCACGAGCACGGTCGACGCCCTCGCAGCCCAGGGCATACCCGTCGCAGGACTCGATCCTCAGTGCGTCCACGTCGAGACCGACGGCACCGTGCGAGCGACCGTCTTCGGGCTCGTCATGGCACCCCGGATCGTCGGTCAGGCGCTCCACCCGACGATGGTCGACTTCCCCGTCGCTCTTGCCGTCGTCATCGACCCGACCCAGATGCGCGATCCCTCGATCGACTTCTCGAAGTGCTCCTACGTCGCCGTCGCCTTCGTCACGACGGTTCGGTCGGACGGGGAACGGGACACCTGAGGGTGCGCGACCACCGGTGCTGCTCGAGGCCGGGCCCGTCCGGGGCCGGCACCACCTTCGATAGCCTCCACCCATGAAGATCACACTCCTCGCAGGTGGCGTCGGCGGCGCTCGCTTCACCCGAGGTCTCCTGCACCTGCTCGCGAACCGCTACCCGGACGGGGTGGGCGGGACGACAGCAGAGGTCACCGTCGTCGCCAACACCGGCGACGACATGTGGCTCCACGGGGTCCGCGTGTGCCCGGACCTCGACACCGTCATGTACACCCTCGGCGGGGCGATCCACGAGGGTCAGGGGTGGGGGCGGCAGGACGAGTCGAGCCGGGTCTCTCACGACCTCGCGGCCTACGACCTCGGCTGGGACTGGTTCACCCTCGGCGACCTCGACCTCGCGACGCACCTCGCCCGCACCCAGCTCCTGCAGGAGGGCAAGACGCTCACCGAGGCGACGGCCCACCTCTGCCGTCGTTGGGAGCCCGGCGTCACGCTGCTGCCGATGAGCGACCAGCCCGTCGAGACCCACGTCGTCGTCGGATCCGGCACGCAGGACGACCCCGAGCGTCGCATCCACTTCGAGGAGTGGTGGGTGCGCCACCGCGCAGGTCTCCCGGCGCGCCGCTTCGAGCAGGTCGGTCTCGACTCCGCGTCGGCCACGCCCCAGGTCCTCGAGGCGATCTCGACCGCGGACCTCGTCCTCCTCCCGCCGTCGAACCCGGTCGTGTCCGTCGGGACGATCCTCACCGTCCCGGGCATCCGTGAGGCGCTGCGCGCCGGACCCGCGCCGGTCGTCGGGGTGTCGCCGATCATCGGGGGCGCGGCCCTGCGCGGGATGGCCGACGCGTGCCTGACCGCGATCGGCGTCGAGACGAACGCCGCCGCTGTCGCCCTCTGGTACGGCGCCACGGGATCCGCCGGCGGGATCCTCGACGGCTGGCTCGTCGACGACGTGGACGCCGACGCCGTCCCAGGGCTCGAGGCGGCGGGGATCCGCACGCGCGCGGTCCCGCTGCTCATGACCGACGTCGCCGCGACCGCGCAGATGGCCGCTGCGGCCCTCGACCTCGTCGGGGTCGGGTAGCGCTCAGACCCCCGCGAGCCGTCCGACCAGACCGGCGAGCACCTCGGCCGTCCTCGGGCCGGGGCCGAGCGCGGCGACGGCGACGAGGTCCGTCAGCACGTCGACGTCGTGCCGCAGGCCGGACCGCACCGGGACGTCGAGCTCGACGTGACCGCGCCGGCGGTGCTCTGCCGCCGAGCCGACGCCGAAGGCCGGGATCAGCTCGACGCCGGCTGCCGCCGTGAGGAGAGTCGTACCGGTCCCGTCGGCATCGACGACCACGCCGAGAGCGTGCCTGGACGCCGCGAGCAAGGCCGCGTCGAGGTCCTCCGGGCGGAGCGCGGGCAGGTCACCGAGCAGGACGGCGACCGGGACGGGCGCCGTCGAGCGGGCGTGAGCGATCCCCGCGCGTATCGCAGCGTTCAGGCCCTGCGCGGGCACGGGCTCGGGGACGATGCCGACGCGCGCCGTGTGGGTCGCACGCAGATCGGTCACGACCTGCTGGTCGTCCGTGACGACCAGCACCCGGCTCACCGCGGAGGTGGCGCACGCGGCCGCCAGGGTGTCGAGGACCATCGCCCGCACGAGAGCGACGCGTTCTCCGGGGTCGAGGTCACCGGCGAGACGAGTCTTCGCCAGCGAGACGACCTTGACCGGGACGACCAGGGTCCAGGTCACCGGTGCGTGCCTTCGCTCGGGCCTCCGTCGACCGCGTCCTTCCAACCCTGCGCATAGGCCTCCGCGCTGCCCTGGGCGAACATGTCCTCCGTCCCGAGCCTGACGAGCGCCCGCGCGCCGGGGCCGTCGTCGTCGAGCGTGAGGTGGGCGAGACCACGCACCACGGCGACGGGCCGCCCGCTCGCCTTGCCCTTGACGAGCTCGGCGGCGGCGGCGATCTCGTCCGCCACGGCAGCGACCGTCACGGTGAGCGGACGACCCTGGGTGTCGGTCTGACCGCGCAGGTCGTCCATCACCTGCACCCCGGCCGCCCCGATCGCGATGTCCGTCTGGCCCGCACGCCACGGCCGCCCGGCCGTGTCCGTGACGATGACGCCGACGCGGACCCCGAGGCGCTCCGCGAGGCCCGCTCGCAGGCGACGAGCCGACTCGTCCGGGTCGGCGGGCAGGAGCAGCACCGTCCCCTCGGGCGTGTTGCTCGCGTCGACGCCGGCCGCGGCCATGACGAGGCCCAGACGGTTCTCGACGATGCGCGTCACGCCCCCCGGGTGCGCCCGCGACGCCACGACGCGGACCGTCTCGTCCGTGATCGCCTGCTCACGGTCCTCGGCCGCGACGACGCGCCCCTCGGCCTTCGAGACGATCTTGCTCGTCACGACGACGACGTCGCCGTCCTCGAGCCCGCGGACCGCGGCGGACCGGTCCGCGACCGCCGCCACGACGAGGGCGACGAGGTCGTCGCCCGGGGCGATCTCGGGCATGCCGTCGAGAGCCCAGACCCGGATCTCGGGCGCTGGGAGCGACCCGGTCGTCGAGCCCTCGCTCACCGGACGAGCTTGGGCAGCACGTCCCGGCCGAACACGTCGATCCACTCGCGCTGGTTGCGGCCGACGTTGTGGAGGTAGATGCGGTCGAAGCCGAGGTCCACGTACTTCTGGATGTTCTCGCGGTGGACGTCCGGGTCGCTCGAGATGACCATGCGGCCCTCGAAGTCCTCCGGGCGCACGAGCTTCGCGATCTGCTCGAACTCGAAAGGCGACCGGATGTCGGCCTTGGGGAACTTCATGCCGCCGTTCGGCCACTCGGTCATCGCGTTGACCATGGCTTCCTCGTCGGTCTCCGCCCACGAGAGGTGGATCTGGAGCACCTTCGGCATGCCCTCGGGGTCGCGTCCGGACTCGCGAGCACCGTCGTCGAACTTGCCGAAGAGCATCGAGATCTTCTCGAGCGGCGCACCGACGGTGATGAGGCCGTCGGCGTGCTTGCCCGCCCGCTTGGCGGTCACCGGGCCGGCCGTCGCGACGAGGATCTCCGGGGCGACCTCGGGCATGGTCCACAGGCGCGTCGACTCGAGCTTGTAGAACGGCCCGGAGTGCTTGACATCCTTGCCGGCCAGGCTCGCGGCGAAGAGCTTCTTGATGACGTCGATCGCCTCGAACATGCGGTTGATGCGCTCGGGTGCCTCGGGCCAGTACTGGCCGATGATGTGCTCGTTGAGCGCCTCACCCGATCCGAGACCGAGCCAGTGGCGCCCGGGATACATCGCCGCGAGCGTCGCCGACGCCTGCGCGACCATCGCCGGGTGCCACCGGAACGTGGGGGCAGTCACGCCGGGGCCGAGGTCGCCCTTGGTGCGCTCACCGAGGGCGGAGAGCACATTCCACACGAACGCGCTCTGTCCCTGCTGAGGCACCCACGGCTGGAAGTGGTCGGCAGCCATCACCCCGCTGAAGCCCTGTGTCTCCGCGTACTCCGAGAGGGCGATGATGTCGGTCGGATGAAACTGCTCGAGCATGGCTGCATAGCCGATGGTCAGGTCCATCACGACAGCCTAGTACCTGGTCCCGCCGGTCCCGCCTACCTTCCACGAGTCGGTCGGCGCGCCGGGCGTGATGCCTCCTGTCCGTAGGGTGGGGCGCACGACGTCGAAGATCTGAGCTGAGGGCACGTGAGCTTCCGAACACCAGGGCCCGAACGGCTCACCGATGCCGAGGCTCTCGCCCCCGGTGACCCGTGGGACGGCCCGGCGGGTCTCGACCGCTGGCGGCTCGTCCCGTCGGGCACGATGACCCGGATGAGCGACGGCGTGACACTGGACGTGATCGTCGGAGCTGACGCAGCGCAGGAGATCACCGCGCAGCTCTTGGCGATCAAGCCGTCCGGCGGGCGCGTGTGGGTCGACGAGGACGGCCGGGCCGTCGCCGCGGTCCACGGTCAGCTCACCTTCCTCGGTCGAGTCCACGGCGCGACGACCCCGGGTGGAGAACCCGGTCTGCAGTCCGCGTCCCTCGTGAGCTCGACGACCGCCGACCCTACGAGCACTCCCCTGTCGCTCGCCGTCGCCCGCGCGCTGACCGACGCGCCTCACTCGTCAGCACGAGAGATCGCGCTGTGGCTGAAGACCCACGACGGAGCGACTGCCGCCAAGGTGGAGGTCAACGCGGTCCTCTACGGCGACGTCGGCACCTTCGAGCGCGACGACTCCACGGTGCCGCGATGGCGGCTGGCGACGACAGCGCCCGCCCAGGCAGCCGTCGGGACCGCTCCCGGCGAGACCGTCCCCTCGCGACGGTCCGCCCGGGCGGCTCAGGACCGCGACGCGTACGCCGCACTCGTGGCGGACTCCCCGGCCACACCGCTCCCACCGCCTCGCCCCTCCGCTGCCGCACGCCCCGCGCCGGGCGAGGAGCTCGGTCTCATGAGCTGGCAGCGAGAGGCGATGTCCCTCTGGTACGCGAACGGCTGCGAGGGCATCGTCGAGGCCGTCACCGGCACCGGCAAGACGCACGTCGGCCTCGAGGCCGTCGCCCACGCCGCACGCGCCGGCGAGCGGTCGACGGTCCTCGTCCCGACGATCGACCTGCAGGACCAGTGGGTCCGACGCTTCGCGGACTTCCTCCCGCACCTGCGCGTCGCGACGCTCGGCGGGACGGCCCGCGGTCGCCCGGAGCACGCCGACGTGACGATCGCGGTCGTGCACTCGGCGACCAAGACGGACCTGAGCGTGCTCTCGGGCGACTCCCTCCTCGTCGCGGACGAGGTCCACCGGTACGGGGCGGACTCCTACCAGCACGCGCTGCGCAGCGGCTACGGTCGCAGGCTCGGGCTCACGGCGACGCTCGAACGCTCGGACGACGCGATCGGCCGCGTCCTCGCGCCCTACTTCGGCCGGACCGTCCTCTCCGTCGGCTTCGACCGGGCCGTCCGCGAGCGCGTCGTCGCGCCCTTCCGCCTGATCATGGCACCGGTGGCCATGTCCGACGACGAAGCGGTCACCTACGAGGTCCTGGGCCAGAAGATCTCCAACGGTCTCAAGACGCTCCGGGCTGCTGGGGCGCTCCAGGGAGCTGGCGACATCTCGCAGCAGCTCGCCCGGCTCTCGGGCATCCCCGGGAGGCTGGGGTTCGCGGCGCGGAGCGCCTCGGGCGCGATGCGGGAACGCCGCACGCACCTCGCCGAGCTCGAGGGCAAGCTCGATGCCGTCGAGGAGCTCGCCGAGGCCGTGCGGGCATCCCAGGGTGCTGTGCTCTTCACGCAGTCGACGACGACCGCCGAGGAAGCGGCGAGGAGGCTGCGCTCCTGGGACGTCTCGGCCTCGGCGATGCACAGCGGCATGAACCACGCGGAGCGTCTGGATGCCATCACCGCCCTGCGCACCGGTCGGCTGCAAGCGCTCGCCGCACCGAAGCTGCTCGACGAGGGCATCGACCTGCCCACGGTCGACCTCGGGATCGTCATGACCGCGAGCAGGTCCCGCCGTCAGATGGTGCAGCGTCTCGGACGTGTGATCCGCAAGAAGGACGACGGGCGGCCGGTCGACTTCGTCATCCTCTACGCGTCCGAGACGGTCGAGGACCCGGAGAGCGGGGCGCACGAAGGCTTCTTCGACCTCGTCGGGGAGGTCGCGGCGACGACGCTCGTCCTGGAGCCCGGGTGGAGCGCGGACGACCTGGGCGCGTGAGCGAGGACGGTGACGACCTCCTTCACTCCCAGGACGGGCCGGCCATGGTGCCGATCCGTTCGAGCGGCATCGGGGTGCCGACGGTCTCCCGATCGCCGTCCTCCCCCACGCACAGCAGCGAGTCGAGACTCACCTCCTCGAATGGCTCGGGGGTCACGGTGTCGAGGTGGTAGAGCGCATAGACGTCCACGCCGAGGTCGAACCTCCCGGCACCCGTACGGGTAGCGAGCATCTCTGCGTTGGCGGGACTGCCGTCGGGCAGCGTGCGCGCGAGGTGGACGACGATCTCGTCGGATCTCGTGAACGGTTCGCCCTCGTCGGTCTCGTCCTGCACCAGGTCGTCGCACAGACCGTAGACGGGTACCCACCCGGCGGCCCGCGCGCGAGCGACGTGCGCACGCACCGCCTCGGTCGGGGTGCCTTCTCCATCCTCGTACCAGTTCGTGTACGGACGCTCGTACGGGCGGTCAGGCCCGGTGACCGCCGGGCCGCCGGGGTTCGCCCAGTCCTCGTTGAACCACAGCACCTCGACCAGGGCGGCAGCACGTGATCTGTCGAGATCGTTCGCCGCGGGTGCGTCTGGTTCGCAGCCGGTGAGCACGAGGAGCGCAGCCGTGAGCACGACGACCGGCGCCACCCGAGCCGGGGTCCGCCGTGTGCGCGAGGTCTGTGCACGGCTCACGGCGTGACCACGGCCCACGGACGCCGCCATGACCCGGCGTCAAAGAGCTCGTCCCCGCCGGAGACGAACCCTTCCTCGCTCACCGTTCTCACGGTCCCCAGGGCCGGGTTGTAGATCTGGAGGTCACCGTCGGGCTCACGCCCGACGACGAGGACCACGTGGCGGGGCGCGTTGTCCGAGCCCGTGTAGAGCGGGACCGGGCGCCCGCTGTCGACGGCCCTCGCCACCTGGTCGTAGGCGCGCTGCGCGTCCGCTGGGCTGTCCGAGTCGATCATCGAGACGTGGTAGCCCGTTCCGGGGATGCCGGCTCCGTTGTTCATCTCCTCGCTCGCGCCCCACGGAGACGTGCCGATCGCTGACGGCCAGGGCATCTTCCACCCGCCGGAGCGGTCGGTCACCGAGTTGGTCCGACCCTGGACGGCCTGCTCCTCCGTCGCGAACCGTTCCGCGATGCCGTCAGGAGTGGAACCGCCAGGGACGGTGGTGCCGGTCACGGCATCGTATCCGTCGAGCATCCGGAGCGCGTACACCGGGTCGGCGAGCATCCGCGCGACGATGAGGGACGCCGATCCGCACGTCGTGTCGGTGGTCTGGTGAAGCACCGGCACCCTCGGGCTGCCGGTCGTCTCCTGGCCCGTGACCCCCGAGCTCGTCGGGTCGAGCACCGCAGGCAGATCGCCCGCCGGCATGCCGACGATGCGGTCCGCGAACCGGCCGAGTGTCGCGACATCGCTCCCACCCGCGAGCGCCGCGAGGACCCATGCCTTGTGCTGCGGGCCGGGCGCGCCGGCGAGCAGCGCGTCGACCGCCGCGCGGTCGGCCGGGGACAGCGCGTCGTACGCCTCCTGCGCTCGGCGCGCCGTGTCGCCCACCAAGGGACGGGTCTCGCTCCCCTGCCTGTCGACGAGGTTGATCGAGTCGACGGCCGTCAGCCCGACCACGCCGTCCGGGAACGGCATCGAGCCAGTGACGATGTCGAGTGCGTGGTCGCACACCTGCGCGGCCTCCGCCGCTCCGGAGTACGCGGCGATCGCGGCACGCACCGCGTCGCACACGTCACCGATGATGTCGCGCAGCATGTCGGCCACATCCCAGGGGCTGCAGGGCCCGATCCGAGCGCCTGCCGAGCGGAGGTTCTCGCCCACCTCGGCGTGGCGGGCGTGCGCGCTCTCGAGCTCGTCCGCGTACGTCTCGAGCGTCCGACGTGCAGTGTCGGCGAGCTCCGCCGACTCGTCGAGCGACGTGCCGAGCGCGGTGAGCGACGTCCGGCAGGCGCTCGCCGCCGTCCCTGTCCAGCTGTCACCGATGCTCGAGCGCTGTGTCGTCAGAGCGTCCGAGACCGCGTCGAGGGACGCCTTGAGGTCGGACCAGCGCGTCGCCGCCGCTCGGGCTGCCTCAGGGTCGCCCGGCGGTGGCTCCGTCATGAGGTCCCAGCCCTTGTTGACGAGGTCCCACAGCACCGAGAGGTTGTCGAGGATGTCACGCGGGTCGAACGAGAAGCCCATCGACTGGACGTCGTCGAGGAACGCCCAGAGGTCGCGGACGCGGGCGTTCCAGTCGATCGACGACACTGCCCGGTACACGGCGGTGCTCACTCGACACCCGTGAAGACGATCGACTGGTCCTCGTCGCTCGCGCGATACGCAGCGGCGCTCGCGGTGATCGCCGCGGCGGTCTCGGCGAGCGCTGCGACAGCGGTGGACAGCCCACCCTGCCAGCGGTCCACCGCAGCCTCGTGCCGCGCCGTCGCGAGGCCGAGGTCACCCCCGGCGGCGGAGGCGTGGGCGGTTCGCCCCGTGGAGAGGGTCTCGCCTGCCGTCGTGACACCCGTCGCGAGGGCGTCGAGCCCGGCCTCGTTCACCCAGACCTCGCTCATCCGTCTCCCCCTCTCGGTCCGTCTGCGAGCCCCGGTGCTCGTCGTGTGCCCATGCAACCGCACGAGGCTGGGCCCCGCGATGGGGACAAGTGCCCGACCGCCCGCCTCAGTCGGTCGTCACTCGGTGCGTCTTCGTGTACGAGCCCTGTGCGCGCGGACGCACGACGAGCGTGTCGATGTTCACGTGGGCCGGCTGCTCGAGGCTCCACCGGACGACCTCGGCGACGTCCCCGGCGAGCAGCGGGCCGGGGACCCCGGCGTAGACGGCGTCGGCCTTGGCCTGGTCACCGCCGAAGCGGGTGAGGGAGAACTCGTCGGTGTGGACCATCCCCGGGGCGATCTCGATGACGCGCAACGGCTCGCCGACGAGCTCGAGGCGCAGCGTCCGGGCGGCGACACGCTCCGCGTACTTCGCGGCGACGTAGCCGCCCCCGCCCTCGTAGGGCTCGTGGGCGGCGGTGGACGTGATGACGACGACGTCGCCCTCGCTCTCGCGCAGCGCGGGGAGGAAGCCCTGGACGACGCGGAAGGTGCCGAGGACGTTGAGCTCGTACATCCGGCGCCACAGGTCGAGGTCGGCGTCGGCGACGCGGTCGGCGCCGAGTGCTCCCCCGGCGTTGTTGACGACCGCGTCCACCGGGCCCCCGGCGACGACGGTCTCGACGAGCCGGGCGACGTCGTCGTCGGACGTGATGTCCGCCTGGACCGCGACGGCGCCCGTGCGCTCCGCGAGCGCGTCGAGCCGGTCCGCCCGCCGGGCGACGGCGACGACGTCCCACCCGCGCGAGCGCAGGAGCTCGACGGTCGCGGCGCCGATCCCGGAGGACGCGCCGGTGACCACTGCGCGGCGCGGTCGGGCCGAATCGGTGGGCGGCTGGGTGCTGCTGGTGGTCACAGGGACTCCTCGAGTGTGGTCAGGACCTCGTCGTACACGGCGAGCGCGGTGGCGACCTCGTCGGCCGTCACGACGCACGGTGGCACGACGTGGATGCGGTTGTCGGCGGTGAAGGGCAGGAGCCCACGGTCGAGGCATCCGGCGCGCACGAGCGCCATCGCCTGCGGGCCGACGGGCTCCCGCGTACCGGGGTCGCCGACGAGCTCGAGCGCCCAGAATACGCCGCTGCCTCGGATGTCACCGATGCTCGGGTGCGACGCGGCGAGCGCCGCGAGGCCCGGTCCGATCGCCTCGGCGCCGACGCGGCGGGCGTTCTCGACGACCCGCTCGTCGGCCATCGCGTCGAGCGTCGCGACGATCGAGGCCATGGCGAGCGGGTGGCCGGAGTAGGTGAGACCGCCCGGGAACACCTGCTCGTCGAAGGTCGCCGCGATCTCGTCGGAGATGATGACGCCGCCGGCCGGGACGTACCCGGAGTTGACGCCCTTGGCGAAGGTCACGAGGTCGGGACGGATGTCGTGGTCGTCGAAGGCGAACCACGAGCCGGTGCGACCGAAGCCCGCCATGACCTCGTCGAGGATGACGAGGATGCCGTACCGGTCGGCGAGCGCGCGGACGCCGGCGAGGTAGCCGGGCGGAGGGGTGAGGACGCCGGCGGTCCCGGGGACCGTCTCGAGGAGGATCGCCGCGACGGACGACGGCCCCTCGCACCGGAGCACGCGGTCGAGGTGGGCGAGCGCACGTTCGCACTCCTGTGCCTCGTCGACGGCCCAGAAGTCCGTCCGGTAGAGGTACGGCGTGAAGACGTGGACGTGACCGCGCGCGTACTCGTTGGGGACGCGCCGCCAGTCGCCGGTCGCGACGACCGCGGCCCCGGTGTTGCCGTGGTAGGAGCGGTAGCCCGAGACGATCTTGTCCCGGCCCGTGTGCAGACGGGCCATCCGGATGGCGTTCTCGTTCGCGTCGGCGCCTCCGTTCGTGAAGAACACCTTGCTCATCCCCGCGGGGGCGCGCTGCGTGATGCGCTGGGCGGCGCGCCCCCGGGCCAGGTTCGCGTGGCCCGGAGCGACGGTCGTCAGGAGGTCCGCCTGATCCTTGATCGCGGCGACGACGCGAGGGTGCTGGTGGCCGATGTTGACGTTGACGAGCTGGGACGAGAAGTCGAGGTAGCGGCGGCCCGTGGAGTCCCAGACCTCGCAGCCCAGCCCGCCGGCGATCGTCAGGGGCGCGAGGGCACCCTGTGCGGACCAGGAGTGGAAGACGTGGGCGCGGTCGAGGGCGAGGGCGTCGTCAGCCGGTGCGTGTGCTGTCGTCATGCGCCCTCACTCGCCCCCGGCCTCGAGCTCGACGGTGATCGGCTCGAAGCCCGTACCGGTGATGTCGAGACCGTCGGCCTCGAGCTGCTCGAGCGCCTGCTCGACGTACTCGTTCGTGAACGCCTCGGCGTCGGGCGCCGTGGTGATGACGGTCGAGCCCTGGTCGTTGACGGTCGTCAGGGCGACGTCGACGGTCTGGTCCCAGGCGGCCTGGTCGATGGTCCCGATGCCGTCCGGTGACGGCCACACGAGCTTGTTCACCTCGTTGACCTGCCACAGCTGGTGGCTGGCGCCGAGCTGGGAGCCGGCGGCCACGACCATGTCGCGGCATTCCTCGGCGTTGTCGCGGCAGTAGATCCATCCCTGGAGCGAGGCCTTGAGGAACGCGACGGTCGTCTCCTCGTACGCGGGGTCGTTCGCGAGGCGTTCGGTGCTCGCCCAGATGGCGTCCTGGAGCATGGCGGTGCCCTCGTCGTTCCAGTCGACGACCGTGAAGTCTTCCGCGGTGTAGAGCTCACCGGTGGCGGGGTTCTCGGCCTCGAGGAGCTGCGCGTACTCGTTGTACGTCATCGCCTGGGCCGCGTCGATGTCGCCGGCCAGGAGCGCGTTCATGTCGAACTGCTGCTGGACGAGCGTCACGTCGCTCGCCGGGTCGAGGCCGGCCTCGGCCATGCCGGCGAAGAGCTCGAACTCGTTGCCGAAGCCCCAGTTGCCGACGTTCTTCCCGGTGAGGTCGGCTGCGCTCGTGATGCCGCTCTCCGCGAACGCCACCTGAAGCGTTCCGGAGCGCTGGTAGACCTGGGCGACGTTCGTGATGCCTGCCCCCTGCTCACGCGAGGCGAGCGCCTTGGGCACCCAGGCGATCGCGAAGTCGACCTGGTCGCTGGCGAGCGCGGTCTGCGGCACGATGTCGACGCCGCCCTCGAGGATCTCGACGTCGAGGCCGGCGTCCTCGTAGAAGCCCTTGTCGCGCGCGGCGATGTACCCGGCGAACTGGCCCTGGCTGAACCACTGGAGCTGGAGGCTGACCTCCGTCAGGCCCTCCGCGGTGGTGCCGGTCTCCTCGGAGGACGACTCCGTGGTGCTGCAGCCGGCGAGCGCGAGGGCGGCGAGGGTGGTGGCGACGGTGATCGTCCCGATCGCTCGGGTGGTGGAACGGCTCATGGTGGTCCTTCCGTGCTCTGGTGGGTGTCGTGCTGGAGGGTGACCTGCAGGGGTGGGGTGACGGTCGGGAGGGTCAGGAGGCGGCGCGACCGCGATGCACTGCGCGCTCGAGCAGGAGGGTGAGGAGGTAGAAGGTGAGGCCGAGGACGACGGCGCCGAGGACGAAGGCCCACGCCCTCGGGTAGGCGCTGTTCGCCGCTGCGGACGTGATCCGCGAGCCGAGACCGTCCTGGAGCCCACCGAAGTACTCGGCGACGACCGCGGAGATGACCGCGACGGACGACGCGATGCGGATGCCGGTGAAGAGGTACGGGAGCGCGCCGGGGATGGTCACGGTGCGGGCGAGCTGCCACGGCGTGGCGGCGTAGGCGCGCAGGAGGTCGACGTGGACGGGCTGGACCTGGCGGAGCCCCTTGAGCGTCGTGACGAAGACGGGCGCGAAGACGACGACGGCGACGATGATCTGGCGAGGCGTCGTCGACGTCGTGCCGAACATCGTGTTGAGCGCCGGCGCGAGGGCCACGATCGGCATGACGCCGGCTGCCGCGGCGGCGGGCGACACGACGCCGTCGAGGAGCGGGCTGCGGGCGGCCACGAGCGCGAGCGCGACGGCGAGGACCGTCCCGGCGACGAGGCCGACGACGACGTTGCGGCCGGTCGCGAGCATCGCGTCACCGACGAGCGACCGGGAGAGGACCGCCTGCTCCCAGATCGCCGACGGGCTCGGCAGCAGGTAGGGCTTGATGTCGCGCTGCACGACGAACGACTCCCAGGCGACCAGGACGAGCATGCCGAGGAGCACGGGCGCGACCCAGCGGCTCACGGTGCGCCAGCCTGCGGCGGCCGTCATCGGACGTCTCCCCCGCGCCGCCCCGCCGGGGCGCTGTGCCCGGACCCGTCGTGCAGCGCTTCGCGCACCCGGGTGACGGCGGTGAAGAACGCGGTGTCCTCGCGGAGCCCGTCGACGCGGTCGCCCGCGCCGCCCAGGTCGACCGGCACGATGCCCGTGATCCGCCCGGGGCGGGGAGACATGACGACGACGCGGTCGGAGAGGTAGACGGCCTCCGGGATCGAGTGGGTGACGAACACGACCGCCGCTCGCGTCTGCGCGCAGATGCTCAGGAGCTCGCTCTGCATGCGCTCGCGCGTCATCTCGTCGAGCGCCCCGAAGGGCTCGTCCATGAGGAGCAGGCTCGGCTCCTCGGCGAGCGCCCGGGCGATCGCCACGCGCTGCTGCATGCCGCCGGAGAGCTGGTGCGGGTAGCTGTCGACGAAGTCCCCGAGCCCGACGAGGTCGAGGAGCTCGAGCGCCCGCACCCGCCGTTGCGCCCGGCCCGTGCCGTGGAGCTCGAGCGGGAGCTCGACGTTCGCCCGGACCGTGCGCCACGGCAGGAGACCCGCGCTCTGGAAGACGATGCCGTAGTCCTGGTTCGCACGGGCGTCGGCAGCGCTGCGACCGAAGACCTCGAGCGTGCCCGACGTGGGGTGGTCGAGGTCCGCGACGAGGCGCAGGAGCGTCGACTTGCCGCACCCGGACGGGCCGATGAGCGACACGATCTCACCGGCGGCGACCGTGAGATCCACCCCGTCGAGGGCGACGACCGTCCCTCGGCCGCTGCGGAAGGTCTTGCCGACCCCGCGCGCGACGACAGCGGCTGCCGGACCGGCAGCAGACACCTCGGGCTCTGCCGCGTGATGTGCCTCGTGGGTGGTGAGCTCGTTCATGGTGTGACCTCCGAGAAGCGGTAGCGGCGCAGCCCCAGGCCGAGGAGCGAGACGAGGCCCGCGGCGACGAGGCCGAGGAGCGAGGCCGCGACGATCGCGGTCCACGGCTTGGCGGGGTCCCCGCTCGCGGACTGCGCGTACGTGATGACGAGGCGACCGATGCCGCCGTCCGTCCCGGTCGACACCTCGGCGACGATCGCACCGACGATGGCGGCCGCGGCGCCGAGCCGGAGCGCCGGGAGCGCGTAGGGGACGCTCGCCGGCAGCCGCAGGGACCACACGGTGCGCAGCCAGCCCGCGTCGTAGGAGCGCATGAGGTCGGTGTGGATGACCTCGGGCGACGTGAGGCCCTTGAGCATGCCGACCGCGACCGGGAAGAACGCGAGGTAGGAGGCGATGAGCGCGACCGACATCCACGGGGTCCACTCGAAGGGTCCGACGGCGATCGAGCCGCTCCAGCCCGCGACGAGCGGGGCGAGGGCGACGAGCGGGACGGTCTGGCTGAGGATGATCCACGGCAGGAGCGCGTCCTGCGCCACCCGCAGCCGGGTCATGGCGAGCGCGAGCAGCACACCGACGACGACGCCGACGAGCCAGCCCGCGAGCGCGATCCCCAGGGTCGTGGCGCTGGCGGCGACGAGATCGGCGAGGACGGTCGGCGCGTCCGGGGCCGACGACGTGGGCTGCCCGAACCGTGCGACGACCTCCCACGTGTGGGGCATGGCGAGGTCGGAGGTCCGTGGCAGGAGCGCGACCGACCCGACGGAGAAGCCGGTCTCCGGTCCGACAGCCTTGTAAGCCTCCCAGAGCACGAGCCCGGCCACGCCACCCGTCGCGGCGAGGGCGACCTGGCGGCCACGGCCCCCGGTCGTCATGCCTTGGCCACGACGTGGTCGGACAGGTTCGGGATGATCCGCTCGCCGTACTGGCGCAGCGTCTCCTCCTTGTTGTCGTGCTGGAGGTAGCCGGCGAACTGGTGGACACCGAGGTCGCGCAGGGCCTCGAGCTTCTCGATGTGCTCGCGCGGGCTGCCGAGGAGGCAGAACCGCTCGACGATCTCGTCCGGGACGAAGGCCGCGTGGGTGTTCCCCGAGCGCCCGTGCTCGTTGTAGTCGTAGCCCTGGCGGTCGGCGATGTAGTCGGTGAGCGCCTTCGGCACGACTGCGTCCGCCCCGTACTTGGTGACGATGTCCGCGACGTGGTTGCCCACCATGCCGCCGAACCACCGGCACTGCTCACGCATGTGGGCGCGCTCGGCGGGCGAGTCGCCGTTGCCGACGTACATGGGAGCCGCGACGCAGAAGCGGATGGCGTCCGGGTCCCGCCCGGCCTTCTCGGCCGAGTCCTTGACGGCCTTGATCATCCACGCGGCGATGTCCGGGTCGGCGAGCTGGAGGATGAAGCCGTCGCCCACCTCGCCGGTGAGCTTGAGCGCGAGCGGGCCGTAGGCCGCGACCCACATCTCCAGCTCGGAGCCCTTGCTCCACGGGAACTGCAGGGTGGCGCCGTTGACCTCGACGCTGCGACTGTTCGCGAGCTCGCGGATGACGTGGATCGACTCGCGCAGGGTCGCCAGGTTCGAGGGACGCCCGTTGAGGACGCGCACGGCCGAGTCGCCGCGCCCGATGCCGCAGACGGTCCGGTTGCCGTACATCTCGTTGAGCGTCGCGAAGAGCGAGGCGAGGACGGTCCAGTCGCGCGTGGACGGGTTCGTGACCATCGGACCGACGACGATCTTGCGCGTCGCGGCGAGCATCTGCGCGTAGATGACGAACGGCTCCTGCCACAGCAGGTGGGAGTCGAACGTCCACGCGTGCGAGAAGCCGTGGGTCTCGGCCAGCCGGGTCAGCTCGATCGTCCGCGAGGCGGGCGGGTTGGTCTGCAGGACGACACCGAAGTCCATGCGGGGGCCTTTCGACGTGGGGTGCTCGAGCGTGGAGGGCTCGAGCGAGGGGTTGCTCAGGTGAGGGGACGCTCAGAGGAGGTACTGCGACAGTCCGCGCTTGAGGTAGCGGCCGTGCCCGGCGCGGCCGTGGTACTCACCGGCGTCGACGATCACGGAGCCGCGGGAGAGAACCGTGTCGACGTGGCCGTCGATCTCGAAGCCCTCCCAGGCGGAGTAGTCGAGGTTCATGTGGTGGGTGTCGACGGAGATGCTCGTGTGCCCGGCGGGGTCGTACACGACGATGTCAGCGTCCGCGCCCGGCTGGATGACTCCCTTGGTGCCATAGATGCCGAACATCCGCGCGGGGGTGGTGCAGCAGATCTCGACCCACCGCTCGAGCGAGATCTTGCCGGTGACGACGCCCTGGTAGACGAGGTCGAGCCGGTGCTCGACCGAACCGATGCCGTTGGGGATCTTCGTGAAGTCCCCGACGCCGAGCTCCTTCTGCCCTTTCATGCAGAACGGGCAGTGGTCGGTGCTCACGAGCTGGAGGTCGTTCGTCCGCAGCGCCTGCCACATGTGCTCCTGGTGACCTTCCGCCCGCGAGCGCAGCGGCGTGGAGCACACCCACTTGGCGCCGTCGAAACCGGGGGCGCCGAGCTGTTCCTCGAGGGAGAGCCACAGGTACTGCGGGCACGTCTCGCCGAAGACGTTCTGCCCGGTGTCCCGGGCCTCGGCGATCCGCTGGACGGCCTGCTTCGCCGAGACGTGGACGACGTAGAGGGGCGCCCCGGTGAGGTCGGCGAGGCGGATCGCCCGGTAGGTGGCCTCCTCCTCGGTCTGCCACGGTCGCGTGAGGCCGTGGTGCAGCGGTCCGGTCTCCCCGCGCTGGAGCGCCTGGTGCTGGAGGAGGTCGATGACGCTGCCGTTCTCGGCGTGCATCATGAGCAGCCCCCCGTTGTGGGCGGCGCGCTGCATGGCACGGACGATCTGGCCGTCGTCGGAGAGGAACACGTCCTTGTAGGCCATGAAGAGCTTGAAGCTCGAGACGCCCTCGTCGATGAGCGTGTCCATCGCGGCGAGGGAGACGTCGTCGACGCCGCCGAGGATCTGGTGGAAGGCGTAGTCGATCGCGCACTTCCCCGCGGCCTTCTCGTGCCAGGCCGCGAACTGCGTGAGGACGTCCTGGCCGGCGTACTGGACGGAGAAGTCGATGATCGTCGTCGTGCCGCCCCACGCCGCCGCGCGGGTGCCGGTCTCGAAGGTGTCAGAGGCGGACGTGCCGCCGAACGGCATCTCCATGTGGGTGTGCGCGTCGATGCCACCCGGGACCACGTACTTGCCGGTCGCGTCGATGACGCGGTCGATCCCGGCGAGGAACGTCTCCCCGAGCACGGCTGAGCCGGGCGCGAGGACGGCGGCGATCGTCTCGTCCTCGACGAGGACGTCCGCGAGGCCGGAGCCCGTCGAGCTGACGACGGTGCCGCCGGTGATGAGCGTGTACATGCGTTCTCCTTCTCGTCAGCGGGTGCCCGGCGGGCGCCGGCGCGGTGGGTCGTGGCCGTCAGGGGGCGACGAGCGGCCCGTACGCGTCGGGTCGACGGTCACGGAAGAACTGCCAGCGTTCACGCACGACGCGGATCTGGTCGAGGTCGATGTCCCGCACGAACATCTGGGCCTCGGTGGACGAGCCGACCTCGCCGACGAAGGCGCCGTCGGGCCCGACGACGTAGGAGCTGCCGTAGAAGTTCACGGCCTCGTCGCCGTACTCGTTGTCCTCGAGCCCCACGCGGTTGGTCGCGACGACGAAGTACCCGTTCGCGACGGCTGCTGCGGGCTGCTCGATCTCCCAGAGACGGTTGGAGATGCCGGGTGCGGTCGCGTTGGGGTTGAACACGATCTGCGCACCGTTGAGGGCGAGCGCGCGCCATCCTTCGGGGAAGTGGCGGTCGTAGCAGATGTTCACGCCGACCTTCCCGACGGCGGTGTCGAACACCGGGTACCCGAGGTTGCCGGGACGGAAGTAGAACTTCTCCCAGAACTTCGGCAGGTGCGGGATGTGGTGCTTGCGGTACTTGCCGAGGTAGGTGCCGTCGGCGTCGATGACGGCGGCCGTGTTGTAGAGGACGCCGGGCTGGTCCTCCTCGTACACGGGCAGGACGATGACGATCGAGAGCTCCTTGGCGAGAGCCTGGAAGCGCTCGACGGTCGGTCCGGGGACGGACTCCGCGTACTCGTAGTACCTCGGGTCCTGCGTGATGCCGAAGTAGGGGCCGTAGAAGAGCTCCTGGTAGCAGATGATCTGGGCACCCTCGGCGGCCGCCTGGCGTGTGAACTCCTCGTGCCGGGCGATCATCGACTCCTTGTCGCCGGTCCACGGGGTCTGGGTCAGTGCTGTTCTGACGATGCTCAACGTCGCTCCTCGGGTCGGGCTGCTGCGGGGGTGGTGGCTTCCGCGTCGTTGGTGTCACCCTGGGGCTTGAACATTTCGCTCGGGTTACCGTGCGGGCTGTTGTCGACCGCGCTGATGTCGGTCACGTAAATTCCCTGGTGCTCGGCCTCAGGGACGTCGTCCGAGGTCCCAGACTCGGGCGATGGACCTCTCCGAGCTCGTCGTCGACCGCAGCCCTGCCGGCATCGCCGCGACGGTCGGTCGCCTCATCCGTTCGGGCGAGCTGCGCCCCGGCTCTCGCATCCCGACGGTCCGTGACGTGGCGGCCCAGCTCCACGTCAGCCCGGCGACCGTCAGCGGTGCGTGGCACGCGCTCTCCGAGGCAGGGCTCGTCCGCTCTCGCGGCCGGGCGGGGACGTACGTGCTCGACCAGACCTCGGCCTGGCTCCCGCCGCGCTACCAGGACCTCGCGGCGAGCGACCAGGTCCCCTACCGCCTCGACCTCTCCTCGGGGACGCCCGACCCTCTGCTGCTCCCGCCCGTGGGTGCCGCGTTCGCCCACCTCGCACGCCGGACGCACGCGGCGACGACGTCGAGCTACCTCGGGCCTGCCGTCGTCGCGCCGCTCGAGCGACGTCTGCGGGCGGAGTGGCCGTTCGAGCCGGAGGAGCTCACCGTCGTCGACGGCGCGATGGACGGTGTCGCACGCACGCTCGAGGTGCTCGCCGGCCTGGGCACGCGCGTCGTCGTCGAGGACCCCGGCTTCCCGCCGTTCTTCGACCTGCTCGATCTCCTCGGTGCCGAGCGCGTCCCCGTCCAGGTCGACGAGCACGGCATGCGTCCCGAGCTCCTCGCCGCCGCGCTCGACTCCCGCCCTGCGGTCGTCCTGCTCCAGCCTCGGGCACAGAACCCGACGAGTGCGTCCCTCACGCAGGACCGCGCCGAGGAGCTCGCGCACGTGCTGCGCACCCACCGCGACGGCGCGGACGTCATGGTCCTCGAGGACGACCACAGCGCCGGGATCTCGAGGGCGACGGCCGTGAGCCTGGGTCCGCACCTGCCCGGCCGGGTGGTGCACGTCCGCAGCTACTCCAAGTCCCACGGACCCGACCTGCGGATCGCCGCGGTCGGCGGGCCTGCGCCCGTCCTGCGCAAGATCATCGCCCGGCGCATGCTCGGGCCCGGCTGGACGAGCCGGATGCTCCAGTCTGTCCTCCTCGAGCTCCTCACCGACACGAGCGCCCGCGCGGCCGTCGCCCTCGCCCGCGAGACGTATCGCGTGCGCCAGCGCGAGCTCGCGCGGGCGGTCTCCGGCGCGGGCGGGACCTTGCGCGCTGGAGACGGTCTGAACATGTGGCTGCCGGTGGCCGACGAGCGTGCCGCGCTCCTCCATCTCGCCGCCACCGGCATCCGAGCGGCTCCCGGCGCACCGTTCAGCGCTCTCACCGACGGCCCGACCCCCGCGGGTGGGCACCGCGTCCCGTCGTCACCGCACCTGCGCATCAGCCTCGGGCCGGTCCGTGACTCCTACGCCGCGCTCGGGGCCACGCTCGCTGCCGCCTCGACGTCGTCGCCCTGACCGGCAGGCCCGGTTGCCCGGTGTGCGTGCCGAGCCCCGACATCTGGGAAGATGTTGACCCATGAGCGCATCTGCTGGTCTCCCCACGCCCACCACCGGTTCCGAGCCCGACGCGTCGCTGGTGGCCCGGGTCGGGACCGTCCCCGACAAGGTCAGCCTCGACGGCCTCGAGACCCGCTGGGACTCCGCGTGGACCGAGTCGGGCACGTACACGTTCGACCGCTCGGCGAGCCGCGCGGACGTCTACTCGATCGACACACCGCCGCCGACCGTCTCCGGCTCCCTGCACGTGGGGCACGTCTTCAGCTACACCCACACGGACGTCGTCGCCCGCTTCCAGCGCATGCGCGGCAAGTCGGTCTTCTACCCGATGGGCTGGGACGACAACGGTCTGCCCACCGAGCGTCGCGTGCAGAACTACTACGGTGTCCGCTGCGACCCGTCGCTCCCCTACGTCGAGGGCTACGAGCCGCCGCTGCAGGGTGCTGAGGGCAAGAGCGTCAAGGCAGCGGACCAGCAGCCGATCGGCCGCAAGAACTTCGTCGAGCTCTGCGAGCGCCTCACCGCCGAGGACGAGAAGGAGTTCGAGTCGCTGTGGCGCTACCTCGGCCTCTCGGTCGACTGGCAGCACCACTACCAGACCATCGGCCGCACAGCGCAGGCCACGGCCCAGACCGCGTTCCTGCGCAACCTCGCCCGCGGCGAGGCGTACCAGGCCGAGGCACCGGGCCTGTGGGACGTGACGTTCCAGACCGCCGTCGCGCAGGCCGAGCTCGAGGCGCGCGACTACCCGGGGCACTTCCACACGATCGCGTTCCACGCGCCGGACGGCACGGACGTCGTCATCGAGACGACGCGCCCCGAGCTGCTCCCCGCCTGCGTCGCGCTCATCGCGCACCCGGACGACGAGCGGTACCAGCACCTCTTCGGCACGACCGTCACCTCGCCCCTCTTCGGCGTCGAGGTCCCCGTCCTCGCGCACACGATGGCCGAGCCGGACAAGGGCGCCGGCATCGCGATGTGCTGCACCTTCGGTGACCTCACGGACGTCCAGTGGTGGCGCGAGCTCCAGCTGCCCACCCGTTCCATCCTCGTCCGAGACGGGCGCATCACCCGCGAGACGCCGGACTGGATCACGTCGGAGCAGGGCGTGGCGCTCTTCGGCGAGATGCTCGGCAAGACGACCTTCTCCGCACGCACAGCGGTCGTCGACGCCCTCCGGGAGTCCGGCGACCTCCACGGCGAGCCCGTCGCGACGCAGCGCAAGGCGAACTTCTTCGAGAAGGGCGACAAGCCCCTCGAGATCGTCACGAGCCGCCAGTGGTACATCCGCAACGGCGGTCGTGACGCCGACCTCAACGCGGCCCTCCTCGCTCGCGGCGACGAGCTGACGTTCCACCCCGAGTTCATGGCCGTGCGCTACTCCAACTGGGTCGGCGGCCTCAACGGCGACTGGCTCGTCTCCCGCCAGCGCTTCTTCGGCGTGCCCATCCCGGTCTGGTTCCCGGTCGACGCCCACGGCGAGCCGCAGTGGGACGCGCCGATCATCCCGGACGAGGCCTCGTTGCCGATCGACCCGTCCTCCGACACCCCGGCCGGCTACACCGCCGACCAGCGTGGGCAGGCCGGCGGCTTCATCGGCGACCCCGACATCATGGACACGTGGGCGACGTCGTCGCTCACCCCGCAGATCGCCGGCGGCTGGCTGACCGACCCCGACCTCTTCGCCCGCGTGTTCCCCATGGACCTGCGTCCCCAGGGCCAGGACATCATCCGTACGTGGCTCTTCTCGACCGTCGTCCGCGCCCACCTCGAGCACGGGTCGCTCCCCTGGGCCAACGCCGCGATCTCCGGCTGGATCCTCGACCCGGACCGCAAGAAGATGAGCAAGTCCAAGGGCAACGTCGTCACGCCCATGGGCCTGCTCGAGGAGCACGGTTCCGACGCCGTCCGCTACTGGGCTGCCTCGGCACGCCTGGGCACCGACGCGGCGTTCGAGGTCGGGCAGATGAAGATCGGCCGACGCCTCGCGATCAAGGTCCTCAACGCGAGCAAGTTCGCGCTGTCCTTCGCCGGCGACGACGACCTCTCGCTCGACCCGTCGCTCGTCACCGAGCCGATCGACCGTGCGATGCTCGCGGGCCTCGCGGACGTCGTGGACAAGGCCACGGCCGCCCTCGAGTCCTACGACCACACGCGGGCGCTCGAGGTGTCCGAGACCTTCTTCTGGACCTTCTGCGACGACTACCTCGAGCTCGTCAAGGACCGCGCCTACGGCGCCGGTGACGCGAGCGTGTCCGCCGCGACGCTCTCCGCCCGCACCGGCCTCGCGATCGCGCTCGACACGCTCCTGCGTCTCTTCGCCCCGGTCCTGCCCTTCGCGACCGAAGAGGTGTGGTCCTGGTGGCGCCAGGGCTCGGTGCACCACGCGGCATGGCCCGTCTCGGACGGGCTCCGCACCGCCGCCGGCGACGCGGACGTCACCGTCCTCACGGCCGCCGGGCACGCGCTCGCGTCCCTGCGCAAGATCAAGTCCGGGGCGAAGGTGTCCATGCGCACCCCGATCGTCCTCGTGGACCTCGCCGTCCCCGACGCGTACCTCCCCGCGATCGAGTCGGCGCGCGTCGACATCCTCGGCGCCGGGCGGGTCACCGGCCCTCTGACGCTGACCGTCGCGAGCCCCGACCAGGGTGACCCGTCCGTCCAGGGCGGGATCGTCGTGGTGCGCTCGGAGCTCGGCGAGGCCGAGCCGAAGCCGGCCCGCAATGCGTGAGCAGGCGTCGCCGAGCCTCGTCGACATCCCGCCCGAGACGTCCATCAACACTCTGCTCGCCGACCGCGTACGCTCGGCGGGGCCGGGCACCCTCGTCGAGCGCAAGGTCGACGACGGCTCGACGTGGACCGCGATGTCCGCCCAGTCCTTCGCCGACGAGGTCACCGCCGTCGCGAAGGGCCTCATCGCGCGTGGGACCGCGGTCGGCGACCGGGTCGCGATCATGTCTCGGACGCGGTACGAGTGGACGCTCCTCGACTTCGCCGTCTGGGCGGTCGGCGGCATCCCCGTCCCTGTGTACGAGACGAGCTCGGTCGAGCAGGTCCGCTGGATCCTCGAGGACTCCGGCGCACGCCTCGCGCTCGTCGAGACGGCCGCCCATGCAGCGATCGTCGCCGACGCACGCACGGCTCTCCCCGACCTGAGCGACGTCCTCGTCATCGACGAGGACGCAGTCGGCGCGCTGCGCACCGCAGGTCTCGGGGTCGACGACGCCGAGATCGCAGCGCGCAGCACCGCCGTCCGCGGCGACGACCTCGCGACGATCATCTACACGTCGGGCACGACCGGGCGGCCCAAGGGCGCCGAGCTCACGCACCGCAACTTCGTCTTCCTCACCCGCAACGGCGTCGAGGGCCTGCGGGACGTGTGCGCAGCGCCCGGCTCGCGCACGCTCTTGTTCATGCCTCTCGCCCACGTCTTCGCGCGCTTCATCGAGGTCCTGTGCGTCACCTCCGGAGCCGTGATCGGGCACACGTCGGACACCCGCACCCTCCTGCCGGACCTCGCCTCCTTCGGTCCGACGTTCCTCCTCGCGGTCCCGCGCGTGTTCGAGAAGGTCTACAACTCCTCCGAGCAGAAGGCCGGCACCGGAGCCCGTCTCAAGCTCTTCCGCTGGGCCGCGAAGGTCGCCGTCGACGTCTCGACCGCCTGGGACACCCCGGCTCCGCCCTCGCTCGCGCTGCGTGCGCAGCACAAGGTGGCCGACGCCCTCGTCTACGGCAAGCTCCGCGGCGCGCTCGGTGGTCGGGCGCGGTACGCGATCTCCGGCGGCGCGCCGCTCGGGGAGCGTCTCGGACACTTCTACCGTGGCATCGGGCTCACCGTCCTCGAGGGCTACGGGCTCACCGAGACCACGTCCGCGACGACCGTCGGACGGCCCGGCAGCACCCGGGTCGGCACGGTCGGACCACCGTTCCCCGGGGCGACCATCCGGGTCGCTGACGACGGCGAGATCCTCGTCCGCGGCGAGCACGTGTTCCGCGGGTACCGCAACGCCCCCGAGGCGACCGCCGAGGCCCTCGTCGACGGATGGTTCCGCACCGGAGACCTCGGCACGCTCGACGACGACGGCTTCCTGCGCATCACCGGCCGCAAGAAGGAGATCATCGTCACCGCCGGCGGCAAGAACGTGGCACCCGCACTCCTCGAGGACAGGTTCCGCGGGCACCCGCTCGTGAGCCAGTGCATCGTCGTCGGCGACCAGCAACCGTTCATCGCCGCACTCGTCACGCTCGACGACGAGATGCTCCCCGGCTGGTTGCGCACGCACGGGCTGCCGACCATGGACGTCGCCACCGCCGCCGTGCACCCCGTCGTCCTCGAGGCCCTCGACCGGGCCGCCGCACGAGCGAGCGAGGTCGTCTCCCGGGCCGAGTCCATCCGCAAGGTCCGCGTCCTCACGACGGACTTCACCGAGCAGAACGGCTACCTCACGCCGTCGCTCAAGGTCCGCCGCGCTCTCGTCGTCAGGGACTTCGCCGCCGACATCACCGCGCTCTACACGACGAACGAGCCGAGCGCGGTGGCCGGAAGCGTGTAACACGACTGACCAAGCACCCTGCTATGGTGCGCTCTCCGGTCGCGATCGTCGAAGCCATCGACAACACTCGAATGCGAGACGACGCCGACCACTTGTCGATTTCTCGCACGCCGACGGGGCGTGCGTGACCGTCGTCCGCCGACCGCGGGGCTCTGCTCCCCGGCTCGGCAGACGGCCTTCCTACGGTTCGAGGGGCTCATGAACACGTCACGATCGATCATCCCGGCCGCAGCCATCGCCGTCCTGCTCATCGCAGGCTGCAGCTCGACGGACACCGGCTCCGACAGCGAAGGCGGCATCCCGCTCGTCGAGGAGGGCACGCTCACGCTGTGCACCAACCCGCCGTACGAGCCCTTCGAGTTCGAGCGCGACGGCGAGGTCGTCGGCCTCGACATCGACATCGTCGCGGAGATCGCCGCCGACCTCGAGCTCGAGCTCACGACCGTCAGCACCCCGTTCGAGGGCATCCAGTCCGGTGCGGCGCTCAGCGCCGGCCAGTGCGACATCGTCGCCTCGGGCATCACCATCACCGACGAGCGTGCCCTGAACATCGACTTCTCCGACCCGTACTTCGACGCCGACCAGGGCCTCCTCGTGCCGGCCGGCTCCGAGCTGTCCTCCGTCGAGTCCCTCGCCGGCCAGCGGATCTCCGTCATGGTCGCGACGACAGGCGCCACGTGGGCGCAGGAGAACGGCCTCACCACCACCGAGTACGACGACCTCGGCACGCAGATCCAGGCGCTCGAGGCCGACCAGGTCGACGCGGTCATCAACGACGTCGCGTCCCTCCTGCCGTACGTCGAGCAAGGCTTCGAGATCGCCAACAACTTCGCGACCGGCGAGGTCTACGGCCTCGGCGTGCAGAAGGGCAACACCGAGCTCCTCGAGTCCGTCAACGCCACGCTCACGCGGATCAAGGACGACGGCACGTACGACGACATCTACGCCGAGTGGATCGGCATCACCCCGTCCGAGGGCTGACGATCATGACTTCCCCAGCACCCGCCGTCGCGCGGCCGGCACCCCACCGGGCACGCATGAGCCCGCGACGGCGGGCGCGCATCTTCCGCGGGGTCCAGTACGCCATCCTCGTCGCCGCAGTCGTGACGCTCTTCCTCCTCATCGACTGGGAACGCATCAGCCAGAGCGTCTTCAACATCGAGGCCGCGAAGGATCTGCTGCCGCGCGTGCCGCTGGCCTTCAAGAACACCCTCGTGTACACGGCGGCGTCGTTCGCGATCGGGCTGAGCCTCGGCACGGTGCTCGCGCTCATGAAGCTCTCGTCCGTCGCGCCGTACCGATGGATCGCGACGGCGTACATCGAGTTCTTCCGCGGCATCCCCGCGCTCCTTGTCGTCTTCTCCTTCGGCTACGCGGTCCCCATCGCCCTCGGCGTCCGGATCGACTCGCTCACCCTCAAGGCGGCGCTCGCCCTCGGGCTCGTCTCGGCGGCGTACATCGCCGAGACCCTGCGGGCAGGGATCCAGGCCGTACCCAAGGGCCAGGTCGAAGCGGCCCGGTCGCTCGGCATGTCGAGCGGCCGCACCCTCGCGACCGTCGTCATCCCCCAGGCGTTCCGCATCGTCCTGCCCCCGATGACCAACGAGATCATCCTCCTCACCAAGGACACCTCGCTCATCTTCGTCCTCGGGCTGGCCGCGTCGCAGTTCGACCTCACCAAGATCGGTCGAGACGCCCTCGTCAGCGCATCGGGCGGCGGCACGACCGGCCTGTTCGTGGCCGGCTTCGGGTACCTGTGCATCACCATCCCGCTCGGCCTGCTCGCACGGTGGCTCGAGAACCGCACCGGCAAGGGGTCACGCCGATGAGCGTGCCCGAGACGAAGGAGCTGCACGTGGACACCGACGCCGGAGCGGTCGTCGAGATCAGAGGCCTGCGCAAGAGCTTCGGCGCACGCGAGGTCCTCAAGGGCATCGACCTCGATGTCGCCGCCGGTGAGGTCGTCTGTGTCATCGGTCCCTCAGGGTCAGGGAAGTCGACCCTGCTGCGCTGCGTCAACCAGCTCGAGGTCGCCACCGCCGGGACCGTCACCGTGCTCGGGACCGAGACGACCGACCCGGACGTCGACATCGACGCCGTGCGCCAGAAGGTCGGGATGGTCTTCCAGCAGTTCAACCTCTTCACCCACCAGTCGGTCCTGGAGAACTGCACCATCGCCCAGCGCCGGGTGCTCAAGCGCTCCCGTGCCGACGCGGAGAAGATCGCCCAGGCGAACCTCGCGCACGTCGGTCTCGAGGACCGCGCGAGCGCCATGCCCGCACAGCTCTCGGGAGGTCAGCAGCAGCGCGTGGCGATCGCTCGCGCACTGAGCATGGACCCGGAGCTCATGCTCTTCGACGAGCCCACGTCGGCTCTCGACCCCGAGCTCGTCGGAGACGTCTTGTCAGTCATGCGCGCCCTCGCCGAGAAGGGCATGACGATGCTCGTCGTCACGCACGAGATGGCGTTCGCCCGTGAGGTCGCCGACCGCGTGGTGTTCATGGACGACGGCATGATCGTCGAGCAGGGTCCGCCCGAGCAGGTCATCGGCGCACCGACCCACGAGAGGACCCGCTCGTTCCTCGAGCGCGTCCTCGACCCGACGCACCAGCACCCCGGCGACCTCTAGCCACGACGAGGAGCACACGATCGGGGGGCGGAGCCTCGTGGCTCCGTCCCCCGATCGTGCGTCTCCGGCTCGATCCACCGTGGTTCAGACCACGGTGCCTCAACCCACCGTGCGCAGCCGCCCCGCGTCGGAGGACAGGCTGGGTGCACCACCGTCGCTCGGCGTGCTCTCGTCGTGCCACCGCAGGACGGCTCCGACGCCGTCCATGAGGCTGACCGAGTCTGCCGGGACGAAGGTCAGGCCAGCGTCCTGGCCGAGCGCAGCACGGATGAGAGCGACCGTGGCTGCGAGCTGGTACGCGCCCTCGACGACACCGAGCTGGGCCAGCCCCTCCGCCGTGACAGACATCTGGAGAGGGTCCGGACCCACCCAGACCTGCTGCAGGCCGAGGTCCGTGTCCGGTCCGTACTCGTCGGCGAGGAGCAGCTCACGCACCTGGCCCCTGGCGAGGACGTCGGCGACGTTCTGCAGCCCGCTGACCCCGCCGGTGTTGCGGCCACGCTCCTCACGGAACTCCTCGAGCGCTTCGCTGCGGCGCCGTTCGCGGAACTCGTCGAGCGCCTGCGTGACCTGCGCCTCGAACGCGCCTTCGTTGACGCCCGGACCGCGTGCGCCGCCCGCGACGTCGACGGTGAGCTCCAGGGTCTTCTTTCCGAGCGCTCCGCGCAGCAGCGCCACGGCCCGGACGTCTCCGGTCAGCAGGATGAGCTCGGGGCGGTGGCCGACGACCTGCCGCTCGATCTCCGCCGCGACGATCTCGGCGTTGCGCTCCCAGGAGTCCTCCGCCCGGGACTCGAGGCGCTTGTGCGAGAGTCCACCGGTGTTCACCTTGTTCACGACGTCATGGCCGCCTTCGACGGCCTCGGCCTCGTGGTAGGGCATGTGACCTCCGGCCTCGGACCACGTGAGGTCCGCGCCGAGCCGGTCGACGACCACCCGGAGGTAGTCCACGGAGTCGTCCGCTGCGCGAGCGGCCTGCAGCAGCTCCGGAACCGGCCCGTAGGCGGCCTTCTGAACCGCGGGAGGGTCTTTGATGATCCGGTCGACGAGGATGCCTTCGTCGGCGGTCGCGATGACGACTCTGCCGTGGGGGCCTCCGACACGGGTGGGCCGGACGATCTCGTCTTCGATGACGTCGATCGCAGCTGCGTCGACCCCGTCCTTCTCGAGGGAGCGACGCAGCCCTTTCCACCTGTTCTCCACCTCCCCGCTGCCGTCGCCGGACCGGGTCGCGTCGATGTAGACGGTGACGAACGGACCGGGGGTCCCGAGCAGGGGCTTGAGCCAGTCAATCTTCATGCAGACACCTTGTGCCTTCCGTCGAGGGACGGTCGGCCCTCGCGGGTCGACCGCTGGCACTCCAGTCTCTGCCACATGCCACCCGACCGCCACCGCGTACCGGTGGGCTCACCTCAGAAGTAGGTGTCGAGCACTCCGGCGTCACCGTGGGCTGCGGCGATGCGCTCGTGGTGCCGGATGACCTCCGAGACGATGAACTCCCGGAACTTCTCGGCGAACGCCGGGTCGAGCCCGGCCTCGGTGGCGATCGACGTCAGCCGCTCGATCTGCATCTTCTCCCGCAGCGGGTCCGCCGGCGCGACGCCGCCCTCGGCCTTGAGCTCACCGACGCGCTGCGTGAACTTGAACCGTTCCGCGAGCAGGTAGACGATCGCCCCGTCGACGTTGTCGATGCTCGATCTCAACCGCAGGATCTCTTCGCGGATCTCCGGGTCCTGGGTCGGGTCTGTGCTCTGCTCTGGGTGGGCGGACGGTCCCACGGTGCTCAGGCGCTCTTCTCGCGCGGCGTGTCCTTGGACCTCGACGCACGCGGCACGAGCGTCGGGTAGACGTTCTCGAGGACGACCGCACCGGAGATGACGACCTTCTCGACGTCGTCACGGCTCGGCACCTCGAACATCACCTGCTGGAGGACCTCTTCCATGATGGCGCGCAGCCCACGCGCCCCGGTGCCCCGCAGGAGCGCCTGGTCGGCGATCGCGGTGACGGCATCCTCGGTGAACTCGAGCTCGACCCCGTCGATCTCGAACATCCGCTGGTACTGCTTGACGAGCGCGTTGCGGGGCTCGGTGAGGATCCGCACGAGGGCGCTCTGGTCCAGGGGCGTCACCGTCGTGATGATCGGGACGCGGCCGATGAACTCGGGGATGAGTCCGAACTTCAGGAGGTCCTCGGGCATGACGTCCTCGTAGACGCCCGTCTCGTCCGACGCGGAGTGCAGGGGGGCACCGAAGCCGATCCCGTGCTTGCCGGCGCGCGAGGAGATGATGTCCTCGAGGCCGGCGAAGGCACCGGCCACGATGAACAGGACGTTCGTCGTGTCGATCTGGATGAACTCCTGGTGCGGGTGCTTGCGACCGCCCTGCGGTGGGACCGACGCCGTTGTCCCCTCGAGGATCTTCAGGAGCGCCTGCTGCACGCCCTCGCCGGACACGTCACGGGTGATCGACGGGTTCTCGGACTTCCGGGCGATCTTGTCGACCTCGTCGATGTAGATGATGCCCGTCTCGGCCTTCTTGACGTCGTAGTCGGCCGCCTGGATGAGCTTGAGGAGGATGTTCTCGACGTCCTCGCCGACGTACCCGGCCTCGGTGAGCGCCGTGGCGTCGGCGATCGCGAAGGGCACGTTGAGCATCTTCGCGAGCGTCTGGGCGAGATACGTCTTGCCGCAGCCCGTCGGGCCGATGAGCAGGATGTTCGACTTCGCGATCTCGACCTGGCTCGAGTCCTCACCGACGGACCGGACGCCCTCGCCTGCCTGGATCCGCTTGTAGTGGTTGTACACCGCGACGGACAGGGACCTCTTGGCTCCGTCCTGGCCGATGATGTACTGCTCGAGGAAGTCGAAGATCGCCTTCGGCTTCGGCAGCTCGACCATGCCGATCTCGGCGGCCTCGGTGAGCTCTTCCTCGATGATCTCGTTGCAGAGGTCGATGCACTCGTCGCAGATGTACACGCCCGGCCCAGCGATGAGCTTCTTGACCTGCTTCTGGGACTTCCCGCAGAAAGAGCACTTCAGCAGGTCTGCGCCGTCACCGATTCGGGTCACTGTAGATCTCCTCCCGGTCCGCCCCCGGATGGGCCGGATCGACACCTCGCGCTGTGCGCGCCCTGTGGGCGCGCACTACGGAGAGATGTTCGTTGCATCCATTCCACACCACCGGAACGCCGATGTCAGCATGGCGCTCCGATGGTACCCGAATCACCCCCGGGCGAAAGGTGGATCAGGGCTTGGTGAGGGTGAGCGCCTTGCGGCTCTCGAGCACCTGGTCGACGAGACCGTATTCCACGGCCTGCTTGGCGCTGAGGATCTTGTCGCGCTCGATGTCCTTGCGGACCTGTGCCTCGTCGCGTCCCGTGTGGAGCGCGATCGTGCCCTCGAGCCACTCCCGCATGCGGATGAGCTCGTTGGCGTGGATCTCGATGTCGGACGCCTGCGCGTAGCCGCCACCCTCCATCGCCGGCTGGTGGATGAGCACCCGGGCGTTGGGGAGCGCGAGCCGCTTGCCGGGAGCACCCGCAGCAAGGAGCACCGCCGCGGCCGAGGCCGCCTGGCCGAGGCAGACGGTCTGGATCTGCGAGGTGATGTACTGCATCGTGTCGTAGATCGCCGTCATCGCGGTGAAGGAGCCACCGGGCGAGTTGATGTAGAGGATGATGTCGCGGTTCGGCTCCTGGCTCTCCAGCACGAGAAGCTGGGCCATGACGTCGTCCGCGGACGCGTCGTCGACCTGGACCCCGAGGAAGATGATGCGGTCCTCGAAGAGCTTCGTGTAGGGGTCCTGGCGCTTGAAGCCGTACGCCGTGCGCTCCTCGAACTGCGGGAGGACGTAGCGGGACGACGGCGCACCGTAGGGCATCGCGCGTCCACCCGCGCCGGCGAGGCGCTGTGCGGTCGAGATGAACTGGGACTCAATGCTGCTCATGTGGTTGCTCCTCGATGTCTCAACGGTTGCGTACGCGCGGGCTCAGGACGTCGCGGTGCCGCCACCGCCGGCCACCGAGCCCGCGTGGGTCACCACGTGGTCGATGAAGCCGTACTCGAGAGCCTCGGGGGCCGTGAACCAGCGGTCACGGTCGGAGTCGGTGTGGATCTGCTCGACGCTCTTGCCGGTCTGGCTCGCGATGAGCTCGGCGAGAACGCGCTTCATGTGGAGGATGAGCTCGGCGTTGATGCGCACGTCGGTCGCGGTCCCGCCGATGCCGCCGGAGGGCTGGTGCATCATGACGCGGGCGTGCGGGGTCGCGTAACGCTTGCCCTTGGCACCCGAGGAGAGCAGGAACTGGCCCATCGAGGCCGCCATGCCCATCGCGACGGTGGCGACGTCCGGCTGGATGAACTGCATCGTGTCGTAGATGGCCATGCCGGCGGTGATCGAGCCGCCCGGGGAGTTGATGTAGAGGTAGATGTCCTTGTCGGGGTCCTCGGCCGCGAGCAGCATCATCTGTGCGCAGATGGCGTTCGCGTTCTCGTCACGGACCTCTGACCCGAGCCAGATGATCCGCTCCTTGAGGAGCCTGTTGTAGATGCTGTCGTTCAAACCCAGTCCGGCCACATCACCGCGTGCTGCCATCGGCATCTGCTCGTTCACGCCATCTCCCATCGCTTCACTGCTTGCTGTGCGTTGCAGTGACCCTAACGCGCCGCACACCCTTGGATCGTCCCTGAACTGCGGTGTTTCGCTTTGGGCGCAGTCGGTGCGCACCGCTCCCCTGCCGCACGCGGGGACAGACGACGCCGGCCCCCGCCTCGAGAGGCG
>NZ_JBDYKL010000026.1:0-67143 GCF_040012415.1 Sanguibacter sp. 25GB23B1 | reverse complement strand
GCTCCCGTCGACGACGAGGTCCGCCGCCTCCTCGACCGTGGACGCCTCGAGGATGATGCGCCGGCTCCATCGAGTTCGGCACGACGGCCGACGGCTTCGTCGCGGCGATGACGATCGCCCCGTGCGACGGCAGCGGGGAGACGTTCCGCGTCGAGGGCGCGGACACCATCCCCTACGTGCACACGTACGGGGTGACGGGGATCGCGACGGAGGTCACGCTGCGCACGAGCCCGGCCCGCGACTGGGTCGCGATGTACGCATCGTTCACCGACTACGACAAGGCGATCGCCGTCCACCGCGCACTCCCGGGCCTGTCGGTCCTGCCGCGGCTCGCCTCGCTCGACGAGCCGGGACTCGTCCCGACGCTTCCTGCGGCGCTGCCGCTCGACGCGGCGCGGACGAGCCTGCGCATCATCCTCGAGGCGTCCACGGTCGAGGAGGCGGCGGACCTCGTCGTCGACGGGAGCGGCGAGGTGGTCGCCGTCTTCGAGGACTATGCCGAGTGCGACCGGCTGTCCTCGATGTCCTACAACCATCCCGTCTACTTCCTCCAGCAGGCGGGGCACCCGTGCTTCCACGTGGAGGTCGGCGGCCTGCCACTCTGGGACTCCCCGGAGCTCGCCCGGACCGTGTACCCCGGCGCGATGATCCACATGGAGCTCCGCGTCGAGGCACCGATGGCCATGTACGTGGGGGACTACGAGTCCGAGGCGCAGGTCCTCGCCGGGTACCCGAAGCTCGACGCCCTGGGCATCGGCTTCCACAGCCCGCACCAGTGGGCGGTCGACCGGCACGTCGCTGAGGCGATCGCCACCGTCCCGACGACCGACCCGAAGGGCCTGCTCAACCCGGGCAAGCTCGACCGCGACGCTGTCGTGCCGCCACCGGCCGACACGAGGAACGAGGTGCTCATTGCCCGCACGACCGTACTCACCTCCTAGCGCGATGCCCGGCACGACGAGGGCTCCGAGCTTCATCGACCTCACCTTCGAGGAGGTCTCCGCGCTGCCGGCGGACACCGTGGCGGTCCTGCCGCTCGGTGCCATCGAGCAGCACGGGGCCCACCTCCCGGTCTCGACGGACTATCTCGTGGCGATGAGCGTCGCAGAGGCGGCGGTCGCCACGGTGGCGGAGTCCGGATCGACGAACGTCGTCCTTCTCCCCGGTCTCGCGTACACGAAGTCGGACGAGCACCACTGGGCGCCGGGAACCATCTGGTTGTCGTGGGAGACGCTCATGAACACGCTCATCGACATCGGCCGCTCGCTCGCGAACACCCCGGTCAAGCGGCTCATGTTCATCAACGGGCACGGCGGCAACTCGGCTCTCGGTCAGGTGGCGTGCCGCGAGCTGCACCGGCGTTTCGGCCTCATGACGTTCTTCGCCCACCCGTCGTTCCCCAAGGACCAGGGCGGGGCCGACTCGATGGATGTGGAGAACGGGTTCGGCATCCACGGCGGTCACGGCGAGACGTCGATGATCCTGCACCTGCGTCCCGAGCTCGTCCACATGGACAAGGCCACCCGTCAGGTGCCCGACGCCATGGCCGACTACACGTACATCGGCTTCGGCAAGCCCGTGAGCTTCGGCTGGACGTCGGACGACTTCGGTCCCGGTGGTGTCATCGGCGACCCGACGGGAGCGACCGCCGACATCGGCAAGGTCCTCTTCGAGGGTGCGGTCGAGCGGTGCGCCGCCGCGATCACGGAGGCGAGCCACTTCACGATCGGGTGACCGGGTCGTGGCAGCAGCCGGGCGCTCCGGCGGCTGGGGTCGAGACCTGACCTCAGGCGCCGGAGCCCTCTGGCCGTCGTCTCGTGAACGCGTTCGGCAGCGGACCGGAGGATGTCGTGAGGCGGACCGCCTCCAGGGCTTCGAGGCTCGCTGGCGTCCCGAGCTCGCTGCGAGCCGCAGGCGTGAGGGCGTACCTCCCGAGGAACCGGGCGAGGGTCCCCGGGTCGACCGACATGTCGTCCGTCCGGATCACGGCCATCGTCGGGCTCGCCATGCGCTCGGAGCGCCACAGGGCAGGGACGTTGGTGTAGGTGAACGCTGTCGGATCCTCGGACGAGACGAGCACCATTCCGGCGATCTTCCCGCCGTCGACCGAGCTGATGTCCCTCCAGCGGATCTCGAGCCGAAGTCCGCGCGACACGTAGACCAATCGATCAGGAGTAAACCAGATCCCACCGGCATCGAACCTGCCGAGAAGCACGAGGGCCGTGAACCATGCAGACCACAGGACGGGAAGCCCGAGGAAGAGGGCGAAGAGGAGGCTCTCAGATGCGACGAGTCCAGCCCACACTGCGCTGATGAGCACGAGGTCCCAGAGGATCAGCACGCCCATCAAGAACGCCACGCGCTCCCGCCGGATCAGCGTCGCCGGAGTATCCCTGCGGGTCGACACCTCGGGATCCGGGGCTCGGAGGTGGCGTTCGCGCAGGACCGTGATCACGATCGCCAGCACCAGGAGCCCCAGCACACTGACACCCATGATGCCGATCGCTACCGATGTCGTCCAGCCTGACAGGAGCAGGGCGCCGACGAGGAGAAGGACCACGGCATGCTGGACCTGGCGCCAAGACCACGAGCGTCTGGGTGGAGCCGGATCGTAGGCCGAGTAGCCAGAGCGGAGCCTTGCGCCCTGGAGCGGCACTGTGGCCAGCCACGACGACAGGCTCATCCGAAGGCCCAGTCGTAGGCGTCCGAGAGGCCGTCGGCAGCCCAGTCGACGGCGCGGGACGCACCACCTACGGTTGCCCGGGCGCCTGCTATCCCGAGGTCTCCGAGTGATTCGCCCACGTCGGCGAGATCCCGGACTCCTGCCACGACCGCAGCGTGCACGTCCGGACCGTTCTCGAAGAACGAGTCGACGACACCTGACGTGATGATCCCGACCGCCGTCCCCACCATCGCCCCGCCGACGGCTCCGACTACCGTGCCGACGATCGGCACGGGGATGAAGGAACCGGTGAAGGCTCCGATGCTGGTACCAGCAGCCGTCCCGGCGACGATCGAGGTCAGGAGGCCGGCCGAGTTCGATGCGGTTGCCTGGACGGCGCTCTCGCCTGCTCGCATGTCCAGCCAGATCGCCACCCCTGTCACCAGGGCACCGACGCTCGCGCCGATGACCCTACTCGTGCGGATGGCGCTGTCGGCATCGGCGGAGAACTTTCCCGCGGACTTTTCCAATGCCGCTGCGTCGTCGATGTCCTTGTACGCGAGGCTGGGGAAGAGTCCGGCGCCCGGGTGCTGGACGTTCGCCTTGAGCTTCTCAGCCTGAGCGAGCAGGTCGGATGCGCGGAGGTTCTTGAGCTCTGCAGACGCGCCCCAGAGCGAGTCGACGACGCTGCCAGCGATCAGTCCCGTGACCGGCACCTTGACCACCTCGACATCGGCCCTGACGTCGTCCAGCGTCGTCGACGCCGCCGTGAGCGCCGTGGTGATGCGCGAGACCTCCACCGCTGCGGCAGCGTATGCCTGCCAGCGGGCGGCGTTGTCGTCGTGCTCCGCCTGGGCGAGGTAGTACGACTGCACCGAGGCCGCCGACGTTCCCGGCTGCGGAGGGGTCGGGCGTGGCCAGATGGCGGGGGCGCGGATGCCGGTGGTCGTCAGCTCGAGCCCTGCAGCCGCGGCGGTTGCGCGCGCAACGGCGACGTCGGCCTGGGCGGTGCTCAGCGCCAGGGCGAAGGCGTCGATCCCGGACGCTCCGGAGACGGTCGCGTCGTTGAGGGTCGCCGCGTTCGAGTACGCCGTGCTCATGCGCGTCCGGAACGCGTCGCCCGCTGTCCCGTCCCAGCCGCCGTCGTCCTGGCGGACGGACTGGAGCGTGAGCTCCGAGTCGTCGAGGGCGCTCCCCAGGCTGCCTCGCAACCAGGTTGCGATGGCGGTGAGCTCGGCTGGGTCGCCGGGGATGGTGGTGGAGACCGTCATGAGAAGGTGCCGAGCGCTCGCAGGGTCGTCCACGTCGTGTCGTCGGTCGCCCCGTACGCGTCGCGCGTCGCCGTGACGCCGTCGGAGGCGAGCTCGAGGTCGGCGCACAGGTAGGAGGAGTGGGTGATGAGGTGCTGGACGATCGCGGCGGTCGCGGCAGACCCGGGGGACGCGCTCACTGCCTGCGGGGCGCCGGGTGCGAGGTCGCCGAAGGTCTGGGTCGTGACCGTGAGCTTCGACGCGATCGTCTCGAGGCTGGTCACGTCGACAGCGAGCTCCGTGCTCATGCGGCGACCCTCCGCGCGCTCTCGGGGATCCGCAGGTCGAGGTAGAGCACGTCGTACGGGCGCTCGTCGTGCAGGTCCTGGAGGTCCTGGACCGACAGGAGCGCCCACGGGACGTCGGTGCCCGCCCCGGCGCGCAGGCGGTCCAGCGCCGAGTAGGCGAGCAGTGCCGTGCGACCGTCGGCCGTCGTGCGGAGGGTGACGCTCGCGGCGGCACGGCTGCGGTCCGGGAGGCAGGGCACGTACACGACCGGTGGGAAGTCGTCGGGGATCACGGGCGCCTCGCAGTGCTCGGAGGATGACGTGACGACCGTCGCCGGCACCGCGTCCTGGAATCGCCCATACGCTACGTGAACGGACAGCATCCCCGCCGAGCCCTGTGGACAACTCTGCGCGATGCTCGCTTCAGCGGGGTGTGGCACCGGCGGTCGCCGTCGCGTGGAGGCTGCGATCGCCGACGATCCGTGCGATGTGCAGGAGGCTCGCCTCGGTCCCGAGCTCGCGGCGGCGCTCTGCCGACCGGGCGTACTCGTGGAGGAGCCGAGCCATGCCCGGCCCGTCGAGGCACATCCCGTCGGTGGCAACCCTCGCGTGTCGTGGGCTCGTCGCGATCTCGCCGGACCACAGGCCGGGAGTGTTGATGTGCCTGAACCAGGTGCCGGACCGTGCCGACAGGTCCACGTCGGTGGAACCGCACCAGACCTGGTCGATCTGGTCCCAGCGGATCCGTGAGCGCTGCCCACGAGACCGGTAGAGGAGACCGGTCTCGTCCAGGTCGAGCCGGCCGGGTGTGAGAAGCCCGAGGGCGAGAACCCCGACGGGTCCTCCCGCCACGAGGGCGGCGAGGGTGACGAGCGACCCGAGCGCGGCGTCGGACGGCCAGGTGAGCAGAACCCACGCCGCGCAGAGCGCGGCGCACGCGACGTAGGGAGCGAAACCGGCGGAGAACCGTCGCGAGTCCCGCCGGACGACCGTGGTCGCCCCGCGTCGGGTGGTCGTGAGCGTCGGTGGCGGCGCCGGCCGGGACCCTCGCCGCAGGAGGCGCGCGACGACGGCACCGAGCCCTGCGGCCATGAACAGTCCGCCGAACCAGGTGTTGTCGTCAGGTCCGGTCCACGTCGAGACCACGAGGCAGAGGCCGGCCGCGATCGCGAGGAGGGCGAGACCGAGACCGACCGCGCCACCGGGCTCCCCGGGGCGTCGCCGCACGGGAGGCGCGGGCACGCGGGTCGGGAGGAACCGCAGCAGCGGCTCGTGAACCGGGGACGTCGGTGCGGTGCGGGCGCCGGCGGCGACCCGGTCGATCACGGCGAGGCTGAGTGGCGTCCCGAGGTCTGCACGCTCTCCGGGCGAGCCGGCATAGTGCGACAGCACGCTCGAGAGGGCCGGCCCGTCCAGCGCCAGGTCTTCGGTGCTCACGTGCACGAGGCCGCGGGTGGACCGGACCGCTCGCGCGAGCCTCGAGCGGACGCCCGAGTACGTCACCCCGTCGGTGCTCGTCCTGAGAACCACGGACTCGGGCGACGTCGACGGGTAGACGGTGGTGATGTCGTCCCAGCGGACCACGGCGCGGAACCCGTCGCGCTGATAGAGGACCCGGTCGGGGCGCAGGGCGACGGCGGCCACGGTGTCTCCCCTCGCGGTCCGCACGGTCACGCGCACCACGGACAGCGGGACGAGCAGGAGGAGCACCGCGATGCCGGGGTTCTCCTCGACCGAGAGGGCTGCGCCCCCGAGGAACGGCGCGACGAGCAGGCCGATCGTCGCGAGCCGCACGAGACGCTCGGACGGCTCGGGCGGGACGACGGTCCAGCGCTCGCCGCGGATGCGCCGGACCTGTGGCGCAGGCAGACGGGGGAGGTTGCGGGCGCGCAGGATCCAGCGGGTGCAGACGACGACCACGACGAGGACGAGCGGGATGCCGACGAGGAGACCGAGGACCTCGCCGGTGGCGACGAAGCCCGCGAGGGCGGCGATGCCCAGGCCGAGGATGAGGAGCAGGCCGACGACAGGGTCTGCCGGGGTGTAGCGGAACTGGAGGACGGGCTCAGTGCGCGGCCGTCGGCGGGGGCGCGGAGGGCGCGGACCCGAGAGGACGCCGGTGGGCTGCTCGATCACGACGGCCCTCCTGTCAGGTGCTGCACAGCGAGCTCAGCGACTGCGCGGCGACCGTGATGGCCGCGTCGGCGCGCGCGTCGTCCCGGTCGGCGAGCCACGTGCTCGCGACCCCGGCGCCGAGGGCGACCACGTAGGAAGCGACGTCGTCGAGCGCCACGGTCCAGGTGAGGGCGTGATCGTTCGACCACGCCGCGAGGCTCTCACGCGCTCGGACCCGGTACTGCTCCTGCTCCCAGACGGCGAGCGGTGCCAGGTCGGGGGTGCGCAGGGCGGTGAGGGACAGCTCGGCCAGCGCCAGGTAGTAGTCCGGTGCGGCGCGTACGAGCGTCATCTGGGCGTCGAGTGCAGCGCGGACTCCTGAGCGCACGTCGGTGAACGATCGGAGCGCATCACCGGTCGAGGTCGACGTCTTGGTGATCTCTCGCTCGAACAGCGCCGCGATCAGCTCGTCCTTCGACCGGAAGCAGTAGTGGAACACCCCCTGCGGGACGCCGGCCTGGTCGGCGATCGCGCGGGTCGTCGCGGCGGCGACGCCGCGCTCGCTCATGACGACGATCGCGGCGTCCATGAGCTCGTCCCGGCGCTCGTGCGCACTGCGGCGGCGGGTCGTCGTGTCCCCAGAAGGCATGCACGCATTGTTCCAGCCTGGGCGCGGGCGTGGCGACGAGGTGCGCGGCGGTCACCGGTGTGCGGACGATCACCTTCCCGGTCGCTTGACTTGGTCAAGCGACCAAGTCAAAGATGGGCGCTCACCCGTAGACACCAAGGAGCGCCATGTACACGATCACTCCAGCCGCCCCCGCAGACGTCCTCTCCGCTGCCGAGGTCCTGGCGCAGGCGTTCGAGGGGGACCCGGTCATGGCTGCGGTCACCGGCCGCCCAGCCCCCGCCGCGGCTCTCCTCGCGCGGCTCTTCGCCCCGTTGCTGCGCAGCGGGCCGCTGCCGCTCGGTGGCGTCGACCTCGCGCGGCGCTCGGACGACGGCTCGATCGCCGGGGTCGCCGTCTGGGAGCCGCCGGGGTCCCGCAGCCACCTCCTCCGTCAGGCCGTGGAGGTGCCGGCGTTCCTCGCGGCGCTCGGTCTGCGCGGTCTCTCCCGCGCCCTCCACACCCAGGGGCTCCTGGCTCGCCACCGTCCCGCAGCGCGGCACTGGTACCTCGCACAGATCGGCGCCACGGCCGCGGCGCGCGGCACGGGGGTCGGGTCCGCTCTGCTCGAGGCACGGCTGGCACGCGTCGACGCCGAAGGTGCAGCCGCATACCTGGAGTCGTCCAACGAGCGGAACCGGCGACTCTACGCCCGAGCAGGGTTCCGAGAGACCGCACCGATCGCAGGGATCGACGGCGCACGCCCGATGGGGATGTGGCGAGCGCCGGTCACGCCCTGACCGGAGTCGTCTCAGGCTCCGCCGTGCCTCCCGTGCGCGACGGCGTCGAGGACGACCGGGTCCGCGCACCCCCGCGCGTAGCCGGCGATGCGCCGGTCGATGTCGCGCTGGAGCACGACCACCCGACGCGTTCGGCGAGCGGGGCGAGCCAGCGGGGCCTGCACGCGAAGTTGTAGCGCCACGTCGCCACGGTCGAGCCCGGGTCGCCCGCGACCGGCGCGAAGCGCCACCCGCCGCCGAGACGCTCGAAGAACCACGTGCCGCGCACCATCTTCATGCCGACGTTCGTCGGCGGCGCGTACGAGACGTACTCGCTCACCATCCGGAACCCGAGCCGGTGCACCGTGAGCGTCCGCACGCCCTTCGCGGGCGCGAGCGCGCCGTCGAGGAAGTGCTGACGCCGGATGAACGGGTCCCAGCGCAACCGGACCTCACCGGTCGTCTGGGAGACCGCGAACGCGGCCTCGACGGGCAGAGGCACGGTCACGCGGGACTCGACGACGGGCACGTGCCCAGTCTGGCACCTGACCTGACCTGACCTGACCGGACCTGACCTGACCGGACCTGACCCAGACCGGGCTCGGCCGGGCGGGAAGGTGGCTGTCCGAGGGGAGGGCTAGCGTTCCGGGCATGACCACACAGATCGGACGAACGGTCCTCCTCGTGCGTGACCCCGAGGCCTCGGCCGCGTTCTACCGCGACGCATTCGGCTTCGCGACGTTGTTCGACGAGACGACGCCCTCGTTCCGCTTCCTCCACGTGGGGCCCGGCAGCGTCCGGGACCCAGGGCTGTGGCTCAAGCCCGCTGGGGACGCGGCATCCGCACGCCCGGACAGCGGGCCGTCCCTCGTCCTCTACGTCGACGACCTCGGGGCGACGGTCGACCGCCTCGCCGCCCTCGGCGTCGGGCTGCACGCGCCCGTGGTGCGCGACGCGGCGTCGCGACAGGCCTACGCCCACGTCCTCGACCCCGACGGGTACGAGCTCGTCCTCGTGGAGCTCCCCGAGCCCGTCGCTTGACCGGGCCGGTCGCCTGACCGAGCACGCCTACGGCCGCAGCAGCTCCACGAGGTCCGCCTTGCGGATCTTCCCGTGCACGCCGCACACGCGGTCGACGACCTGGGAGACGGCGAAGTCTCCGGCGGCGGACAGGTAGGCGTACGCGTACGCCGGGTCCATGCCGGCGTCGGCGAGGAGGTTGACGGCCGCCCGCGTGGCCGCGCGCATCGCCTCGCCGAGGTCGGCGTCGAGCCCGATCGGGACGAGTAGCTCGGACGTCTCGCCCCACAGCGTGCGCGGGACCACGAAGGCCTCGCGCGGGATGATGTCGAAGCGCAGGTGCGCGCGCAGCGGCGCCTCGAACGCGGTCAGCGCGACCTCGCCGTCGCCCTGCGCGTAGTGCGGGTCACCGACGTACGCGAGGGCGCCGTCGACCTGGACGGGGATGTGGACGGTCGAGCCCACACCGAGGAGCGCCACGTCGATGTTGCCCCCGTGCGGTCCGGGTGGCACCGAGTGGGGACGCTCGTGGCCCGCGACGGCGACGCCCATCGTGCCGAGGAAGGGACGTAACGGGAAGCGGACCCGGCGGTGGTCGTCCGGCCCGGCGGGCATCGACCCGCGCGGCATCCCGCCGGGACCGGGTGCGTCGACCGTGCAGAGGATCGACACCGGGTCGAGCGAGCCGTCCTGCGGGAACTGTGCAGGCAGGGCGCCCCGCCCGTGCCGGTTGGAGACGATGCCGTAGCCGGCACGCATCTCGAGGTCGAGGACCGTGATCGACAGGACGTCGCCGACCCGGGCGCCGCGCACCCGCACGGGGCCGGTGACGACGTGCGGGCCGTCGGCGGCCGGGTCGTGCTCCACCTCGGCGGCGACCCGCACCGCGTCGGCCAGCACGTCGGCCGCCGGGATCCCACGATCGGTGAAGAACGTGACGGGGTCCCGGCCCTGGTCCTCGAGGATGCCCTCGTGGCTCACGGTGTCGATCCACAGGGAGTCGCCCGCGTCGATCGTCATCACGGGAGTGTCGTCCGCGCACGGCAACCGGCCCCACAGGACGGTGCCGGGCGTGGCGGCGAGCTGCCCGACCGCGCGGGCACCGGCCTGCAGGAGCCCGGTCACCCGACGGGTGCCAGGGACGGCACGAGCACGCCGAGGTCCTCGGCGGTCAGCGGCACGGGGGTGCCGTCGGTGACGAGCTTCGCGAAGCCGCCGTCGTTCGCCATGACGGTGATCGTGTAGAGGCGGTCGGTCGTGGACGTGTTGATGATCCTGTGCTCGGAGCCGGGCTGCAGGATGAGGACGTCGCCAGGACCGAGGTCGACGGCGTCGTCGTCGGAGTGGGCCTCGGCCTGCCCGGCGAGGACGACGAAGATCTCCGCGGAGTCCTCGTGGGAGTTGAGCGGCTGCGCGCCGCCCGGTTCCCAGATCTCGAGGAAGACGCTCGCGCTCGTCCCGTGGGTCGGTCCGGCGAGCTCGGCCAGGCGGACGGTGTCCGTGGGCGAGATGAGGAAGCCGGGGATGTCGGTGAGCTTCCGGACGATGGGTGCTGCGCCGCTCATGGTGTGTCCTCTCGGTGTTCGGCGGGTGGTTCGGTGGCTGGTGTCGTTCGGCGGGTGGGTCGGTCGGTCCGGTCAGCGGACGGCCGCGCGGGGGAGCGCGTGGAAGGTGCGTTCGAGGTATCCGAGGCCGTGGTCGGCGTCGGTTGCGGGGGTGAGGACGTCGTGCACGGCGCCGACGATGATCGTGTGGTCGCCGGCGGCGACCACCTGGGCGATGACGCACTCGACGGCGCGCACGCAGTCGTCCGGGAGCCACGGGAGACCGTGGGCGGTCGTCGCGCGGGTGACCGGGCCGCTCGGCGGCGAGAACTTGTCCTCGCTCTTGCTCGCGAAGCTCGAGGCCACGTGCGAGGAGCTGCCGGACATGATGTTCGCGACGAAGGCGCCGCGCTCGAGGAGCACGGGCAGGGTGCGGGAGGCGTTGTCGACGCAGATCCCGAAGAGCGGCGGGTGCATGCTCACGCTGAACCCGGTGGTGACGGTGAGGCCGGTGGGTGTCCCGTGGTCGTCCGTCGTGATGACGCAGACGCCGCCGGCGAGGCTCGACATCGCCTCGCGGAAGGACAGGTGGACGTCGGTGCGTGGCTCTGAGGTGGTTGCCGGTGCCATCGGCGTGGTCATCGTGCGTCCGACGAGTGTCGTCACGGTGAGCCTCCTCGAATCCCGGATGGCGCGAATGTTGATGCCATCAACATTCACGCTAGGCGGCGTTTGTTTCGAGCCACGTTTCGCGCCGGTAAACCTTGAGCAAGCAGCGTGTAAGACGCACCCGATCCACGACGCGAGCGTCGTAGTGTCCGAGGCAGCCGGCCGCGTGAGTACCCCTACGTGCCCCCCAGGAAGCGACCTCAGCCGCGACCGGCGCACCAGGAGTCGTCATGTCTCACCCCTCGACCGCCACACCCCGCCCGGCCAGCCCCACCCGCCTCACCGTCGTCAACGCCCTCCTCCTCCCTCTGGCGGACCCGCGCCCGCCCGGCAGCACCGCGGCCCCCGACTGGTTCGTCGGCTGGATGACCGTCGGCGAGGACGGGCTCATCACCGGTATCGGGCCCGGCTCCCCGCCGTCATCCCGGCCCGCGTCGCCTGGCAGCGGCTCCGCTCCCACAGCGCCCGGCGAGGTGCTCGACGCCCGCGGCGCGATGGTCGCCCCCGGCTTCGTCTCCGCGCACAGCCACATCTTCACGTCCGGGCTGCGCGGCGTGGCCCACTCCCAGACCCTCTACCCCTGGGTCCGTGCGAACGGCGAGGCGCTCCTCGACGCCTCCGCCGAGGACATGTACTGGTACACGCTGCACGGCAGCCTCGACTTCGTCACCAACGGCATCACGTCCGCGTACAACTTCACGCACTCCCGCGTCTCCTGGCTCTACGAGCCCGACACCGGCTACAACCGCCCGGCCCGCATCCACGGCACGGACCACGTGACACGCCAGTTCGACGGCACCGCCGACTCCGGCATCCGCGTCGTCAACAGCTTCCGGCTGGACGACGAGGCGTTCACCGAGACGGAGACCATCGACACCTTCGCCGCGATGGTGGAAGCGAGCGCCGACCGCACGCCTGCGGGCCAGTACCTCGGGTCGTCGATCATGGGCGCGGTCCAGTGGTCGAGCCATCGCCGGTCCGCCGAGCTCGAGGCGCAGATGATGCGGGATCTCGGGGTGTCCAACCAGGCCCACTTCGTCGAGACGGCCGAGGGGATCGAGTTCCAGCAGTCGAAGTTCGGGTGGTACGAGGACGCCGGCGCCCTGGGCCGCACGTTCCTCTTCGGGCACTTCGTCCACCCGACCGACACGATGATCGAGCGCGCCGTCGCCGCAGGCTGCGCGATGGTGTGGCAGCCCACGTCGAACGGGCGGCTCGGCTCCGGCATCGCGGACGTGACCCGCCTGCGCGACGCCGGCATGCGCATCGGCATGGGCCTCGACGACCAGTCGTGCACCGACATCTCCGACCCGTTCCAGAACATGCGGATCGGCATGTACACGATGCGCGCCAAGCACTCGGACGCAGGGATCATGACGCCTCGCGAGGTGCTGCGGATGCACACGCTCGGTTCGGCGGAGGTCCTCGGGGTCGAGCACCGGGTCGGCAGCCTCGAGGTGGGCAAGCACGCCGACTTCCTCCTCGTCGACCCACGGAGCCCCGACACCGGGCCCGTGTGGGACGTCTACGCGACCTACGTCATGGCCTGCGGCCTGCGGAACCTCCAGCAGGTGTACATCGGCGGCGAGCTCGCGAGCACACGGGGGGTCGCCGAGTCGTCGCTCGCCGCAGACGCGAGCGCCGAGCTGCACGCCCGCATCGTCCACCGCGCCCGGGCGGCCGGCCTCGCGCTCGACCACGTGCCGGAGGCGGACCCGGAGGAGGCGGCGGCGATCGGTCGAGCACCGGGCGCGGGGGAGTCGCTGGTCTCCCGGACTGGGTAGAGTTCCCTCACCTGCTCGTCGAAGGAGCCGTCGTCATGTCGTTCGCGCCACCGCCCCCGCGGATCGTCCCGCCCGGGCCGCAGGTCTCGGCGCTCGGCGGGTGCGTCCCGGCAGCGCCCGGCCGGCGTGCAGGAGCCGCCGTCCTCGACTCCGTCATCCTGGCGCTGCCCGCCGGCGCCGCCTCCGTGTGCACGTCGATCGGCCTCGCCGAAGAGATGACGGTGCTCGTCGTCATCGGTGGAGTCCTCGCTCTCCTGACGCTCGCGGGGCTCGTCCTCGTCGGCGTCGGCTTCGCGACTTCCGGGCTGTCGCCGGGCAAGCGGGCCATGGGCCTGCGGCTCGTCTCCGTCCGGACCGGCGGGGCACCCGGGTTCGGGACGTGGCTGCGGTTCGTCCTCGCCGGGCTCGGCTCGGCCGTCCTCGTCGGCTGGGTCCTGGCCGTCGTCCAGGTCCTGCGAGACGCCCCCGGCGACCGGCGCACGTGGTACGACACGGCGACGGACGTCGCCCTGCTCGACGTCGTCGCCGGGCGTGATCCCTTCGTCGGCGCGGCCGTCGCACGTGCGGCGGGGGCCGTGCCCCCGCCGCCGGCCGGGTCGTTCGCCGGAGCCACGCCACCCCCGCTCGCGGCGGTCCCCACCCTCGTGACGATGGACGGGGCGCCGCTCCACCCGGTGGATGTCGCGCCCGCAGGCCCCGCCGCCGTTCCGGTTCCACCGCCACCGCCGCCGCCCGCACCGGGCGACACCGACGACCTCGACCAGACGCGGGCGACCGCCGACATCCGAGCGCAGCGCGAGGGCGCCGAGCCGCCCGTCGTCGCCCTGCTCACGTTCGACTCCGGTGTCGTCGAGAACGTCACGGGCCGTGGGCTCGTCGGTCGCAAGCCACGGCTCGCCGACGGCGCCGACGGCACGATCCTTGTCGTCGACGACGACACGCGCACGGTCTCCAAGACCCACCTCGAGCTCGTCGTCGAGAAGGGGGGCGTCCGGGTGACGGACCTGTGGTCCACCAACGGATCCACCGTGATCGCCCCGCAGGGCGACACGACCACGCTCGACGCGGGCAGCCCCGTCCTGGCCCTCTACGGCTCCACGGTGACCGTCGGCGACCACTGGTTCACCGTCTCTCGCGTCATGACCCCGCAGGACGCGTTCGACGACGCGGGCGACACCATCCTGCGAGGTCCACGATGACGTCTGGCTCCGGTGCCGACGACGGGGTCGGCGCCACCCCAGGGCGGTCGCCCTTCATCGCCCGGTGGGGCGCCGCGACGGACCGCGGCTCCGTGCGCCGGCTCAACGAGGACTCTCTCCTCGCCACACCGCCGTTCTTCCTCGTCGCCGACGGCATGGGCGGGCACGACGCCGGGGACGTCGCCTCCTCGATCGTCGTCGACGCGTTCGTGCCGTACGTCAAGCAGGCATCGGTCAGCGAGGTGGACGTGCGCTCCGCGGTCCGGGGCGCGCGACGCGCGATCGTCGAGTTCTTCGAGCCCACCGGCATGTCCGGTGGCTCCACCCTCACAGGTGTCGCGGTGAGCACGGTCGGCGACACCCCCGCCCTCGTCGTCGTGAACATCGGCGACTCGCGCACCTACCGGCTCAGCGCCGGGCATCTGGAACAGCTGAGCAAGGACCACTCGACGGTCCAGGAGCTCGTCGACGCCGGGAGCATCGCGCCCGAGGACGCCCGCACGCACCCGTCGCGCAACGTCATCACCCGGGCCATCAGCCCGACCGCGGACTCCGAGCCCGACATCTGGTCCGTCCCCGCCCGTGCCGGCGACCGGTTCCTCGCGTGCTCCGACGGGCTCACCGGAGAGATCCCCGACGAGCACATCCTCGAGATACTCCTGCGGCACGAGGACCCGCAGGCGGCAGCGAGCGCTCTCGTCGCCGCAGCCCTCGCCGAGGAGGGGCGCGACAACATCACCGTCGTGGTCGTCGACGTCCTGGCCCTCTCGCAGGAGGTCGACCCTCTCGAAGGCCTCGAGGACACCGTCCCGACCGTTCAGCGCGACTGAACCTCTGCGACTGGTGTCTCTTCCGCCGCAACGGCCGGGCGGGCGGGGGCGGCCGGTCGGGTCGACAGGACGAACGAGGCCGTGAGGGCGACCGCGACCGCGCCGACGCACGCAGCCTCCCAGCCGCTGCGGACGCCGTCGTGCAGCACCCACACCCCGACGACGCCGGGGAGCACCACCTGCGTCACGTTGACGAGCGCCCGGGCGGGGCCGACCGTGCCGTTCTCGACCGCGCGGGAGAACGTCACGCTGCTGAGGATCGCGAAGCCCACCGTGAGCCACGCGGTCGGGGTGAGGAAGAAGTCGATCCACGTGCCGCCGTGCGCGGCGCGGGCGCACATGGCGAGACCGGCGGACGCGAGCCCGCTGAGCAGCGCCTGCACGGGCGCGCTCGCCCGGCGGTAGGTGAGGAGCGTCGCGACGACGAGCGCGACGAGGAGGGCGAGCATCGCGAGCCCGAACCACGCGGGAGCCGCGACGTCGGACTGGACGCCGGTGCTCAGCGCGAGCACGGCCAGTGCGCCGGTCACGGCGACCGCGGCCCAGCGGTCGACGACCCGGAGCCGGGTGCCGAAGACGACACGGTCGAGGAGGACGGTCACCACGAGGGAGGAGGACAGGATCGTCTGCACCGTGAGGAGCGGGAGGTAGCGGAGAGCGACGAGCGAGAATGCCCAGGCGACGAGCGTGATCGACGTCCCGACCGCGTAGGTGGGCTCGCGCAGCACCTTGAGACCGTCGGCCTTCGAGGAGGCCATCGCCTGCACCACGGAGCCGCCGCCGTAGCCGGCTGCGGCAGCCATCGCGGCGAGGATCGAGAGAGACATCCGCGCGATTCTGTCAGCCGTCCGTGGTCTCGGCCAGGTCGAACGGCCCCGATCGAGGGTGACGTTGATCGCAAGGCCTGGTATGGGGCGTGATGTCCGGTCGGACGGTGCTCGGCGGGCCGGTGCCCGACGGGAGGGTGCCCGACCGTCCAGCCGTCGTCAGACGTCGGCCCCGAGCCGTCGCTGCCAGAGCGCGAGCACACCCGTGGGCCGGAAGCCGAGCGCCACGTTGATGGCGAGCATGTGCGCGTTCTCCTCCGCGTTCCACGTGTGGATCCGCAGGGTCGAGGGCCGCAGGCGGGCGAGCTCACGGAGGTTCGCGGTCTTGACGAGCATCCCGAGCCGGTGACCCCGGTGCTCACGCAGCACGAGGGTGTCGTCCTGGTACGCGATCTCGGGTGCCGCGAGCGGGTAGGTGATCTCCGTGTACGCGACGAGCCGTCCGGTCGGCACGTGCTCCGCGGCGCACACCACGTAGCCGCGGCCGGAGTCGGCGTAGGTGCGCTCGTCGTCCCGGATGCGTGCGGCGTCCCACGGGTCCTCGGTGAGGTCGAGGGCGGCGAGCGGCACGTCGGTGCTCATGCGCGTGGCGAGCAGGGCCCAGTCGTCCACCCGCTCGTCTGGGCAGCGGTCCGTCCACGTCACCACGCGGTAGTCGTCGCCCGCGTGGTGGGCGGCGTCGTCGGCGAGCTGCGCGAGGGCGTCCGGGTCGATCTCGGGCACGTGGAGGACGCTGTACCGCTCGGCCTGCTCGAACGCGTAGTCGTGCTCGATCGCGAAGACCGCCGCGGGGTGGTCGGCGCGGATGCGGCCGCTGCCCGTCGGCGGCGTGAGCGCCTGCGGGTCGTCCGCGGCCGGCTCGCCGGCGTGCGCGCTGTCGAGGATGACGACGGTGCGACCGAGGGCGGCGACGAACGCCTCGGCCTCGGTGAGGAGGGCGCCGCCGATCCCCTCGTGCTGTCGCGCCGGGTCGACCGCCACGCTGATCTCTGCGAGGTGCGTGTTGCCGTCGAGCGGGAGGTGGACGTGCGCGACCCCGTGGACGTCGCCGGGACCGGGGGTGGCCGGCAGGGGGTCGGTCACTGCGAGGAACGCGGCTCGACGCGAGTGCGTGTCGTCCCGGTGCAGCACCAGCAGCATCTCTGCCGGGTAGGTGAGGTCGGCGTGCCCCCACGTCTCCCGCTGGACGGCGACGTCGACCCGGACGGCTCCGAGCAGTGCCCAGGCGTCCGAGGCGTCGAGGCTCGCCGGCATCGCGAGCGGGACGATCGAGGTCCGGGGCGGCGTGGTGGTCATCTCTGCAGCGTCGCAGCGGTGCGCCGGACCGTCAACGTCTTTTGGTGCTGCGGCTCGCCCCGCTCCGGCGCGGTCGGAGCGGGGCGCTGCGCAGCTGTCCGCGGACTCCCTCGAGGATGTCCGCGAGAGTCGTGAGGTCGTTGGAGGTGAGGTGGTCGAGGAGCATCGTCGTGACGACGTCGACGTACTGCGGGACGCCCTGGGCGACGACGCTGCGACCGGCGTCGGTGATGCGCGCGAGCACCACCCGCTCGTCCTCGGCCGACGTGCCGCGCTCGAGGAGACCGCGCTCGACCAGCCGCGTCACCTGGTAGGTCAGGCCGCTGGGGGAGACGACCAACCGGTCGGCGATCTCCGTCATCCGCAGTCCCTCCTTGGGGCCTTCGAAGATGCGGGCGAGGATCTCGAACTGCGCGGCGGGCATGCCGACAGCGGTGCGCAGGCGGCGGTCGGCCGCGTGCTGGACGATCGCGGTCGTCTCGAGGAGCGCCGCCCAGGCGCGCATCTCCTCGGGAGAGACGGGACGCTCGGGGACGGGGTCGGGTGGCGAGCCGGGAATAGGCATGGGCGCCTCCAGGTTGTCGAGCACGAAGGTGTTTCGAATGTGAAACACATGCGATCGTCCCGTCCGCACGACATCCCGTCCGCACGAAGAGAGAAGACACCATGAGCAGCACGATCTACACAGCGCAGGCTACGTCCTGGGGAGGCCGCAGCGGCAAGGTCGTCACGAGCGACGACCGTCTCCAGCTCGACCTCTCGGTCCCGTCCGAGATGGGCGGCGACGGCGGACCGGGCACCAACCCTGAGCAGCTCTTCGCGTCCGGCTGGGCAGCGTGCTTCCACAACGCGATGAAGGCGATCGCCCGTCAGCAGAAGGTCGACATGTCCGACTCGGCCGTGAGCCTGAGCGTCGACGTCGTCGGCGGGCTGTCTGCCGGCTTCGACTTCCAGGTGACCATCGAGGCCCAGGTCCCCGGTGCCGACCCGACCGCAGTCCAGGCGCTCCTCGAGGCCGCCGACCAGGTGTGCCCGTACTCGCGCGCCACCCGCGGCAACGTCCCGGTCACCCTGAAGGTCGTCACCGAAGAAGACTGAGAGCCCCTGCCCGGGCGGCCCTCCGCCCCGGGCCGGGCTGAACCCAGCCTGCCCGGGGCGGGCGCGACGCGCACTCAGGTGCGATGGTGGGACGGCAGGCCAGCGACGGTCTGCTGGACCGAGTGCCGAGGAGATGTTCGTGACCCGAATCGCAGTGACCGGTGGTAGCGGCAAGCTGGGGCGTGCCGTCGTGCGCGACCTCCTGGAGCACGGCTACGACGTGGTCAACCTCGACCGGACCGCGCCGACGGAGCTCGTCGAGCTCTTCACGCGTGTGGACCTCACCGACTACGGGCAGGTGCTCGGTGCGCTGATGGCGATCGACGACCGCACCACGAGCCCGGTCGACGCGGTCGTGCACCTGGGTGCGATCCCGGCGCCCGGGCTCGCACCGAACGCCGTGACCTTCGCCAACAACATCACGAGCACGTACAACGTCTTCGAGGCGGCGCGCGTCGCCGGCATCCGCCGGGTCGTGTGGGCGTCGAGCGAGACCGTTCTCGGTCTGCCGTTCGAGACCCCGCCGCCCTACGTGCCCGTCGACGAGGAGTACCACCCGCGCCCTGAGTCGGCCTACTCCCTCGCCAAGACGCTCGAGGAGGAGATGGCCCGGCAGTTCAGCCGTTGGGACCCGACACGCACGCTCATCGGTCTGCGGTTCTCGAACGTCATGGAGCCGGGCGACTATCGCGCGTTCACGTCGTACGACACGGACCCGGCAAAGCGCCGCTGGAACCTCTGGGGCTACATCGACGCGCGCGACGGCGCACAGGCCGTCCGACGGTCTCTCGAGGCCGAGCTCACCGGGGTCGAGGTCTTCATCATCGCGAACGCCGACACGGTGATGTCACGGCCCAACACCGAGCTGCTCGCCGCGGAGTTCCCCGGTGTCGAGGTCCGCCACGAGGTCGGAGAGCACGAGACGCTGCTCGGGATCGACAAGGCCCGCCGCCTCCTCGGCTTCGAGCCGGAGCACAGCTGGCGGATCGCCGGACAGGCCTGACGGGGCGGGCGACCCGGGGGCCTCGCGGGCACTCCCGCGACCCCGGTGCGCTCCACCACTCGCGAGCTCGGCACGTCCGGCGGTACCGACACCTGACCTGCGTCATGGTTCGCGCGCGCCGATGTCCATAGCGTCGGAGGCATCACCTCGGAGAACGTCTCCGGCACCGGTGACTCGCATCTCCGAGAGGGATGATCCTCATGACCACGAGCTCCGACACGACCACAGCTGCAACCGCAATCGCAGCGTCCTCGACTCCCGTCTCGACGCACACCGTCCTGCGTGCCGAGAGCTTCTCGTGCCCGTCCTGCGTCGCGAAGATCGAGAAGCAGGTAGGGCGCGTCGAGGGTGTCACCGGCGTGACCGTCCACTTCGCCTCGTCGCGCATCGAGATCGACCACGACGCCGCACGGGTGAGCGTCGACCAGCTTGTCTCCGCCGTCGCGAAGGCGGGTTACGCCGCCACGTCGTCGGCCTTCTGAGACCGACGAGACGGGAAGGGGTGCCCATCATGTCTCCGTCCAGCTCGGTACGAGCCGTCGTGCGCAGCCCCTGGGCTGTGCCGGCGGTGGCGGGGGCGCTCATCGTCGCCGCGTTCGCCGTCGGTCGCACGGCCTCCACCACCGTGAGCGACGTGCTCATGGTGGTGGCGGCGGGCGTCGCCGGCGCGCCCATCGTCGCCCACGCGCTGCGGGCGCTCACCGTGAGGGTGGTCGGCATCGACCTCCTCGTGAGCGTCGCGGCCATCGGCGCCGTCGTCATCGGCGAGCAGTGGGAGGCCGCGGCGGTGACATTCCTCTTCGCCGTCGGCCACGCGCTCGAGGCGGCGACGCTCACCCGGACCCGCGCAGCGCTCACCCACCTCGTCGAGGTGGCCCCGTCGGTCGCGATCGTCGTCCGCGACGGGGAGCAGGTCGAGGTTCCGGCGTCGTCGGTCCTCGTCGGTGAGACCGTGCTCGTGAAGAACGGTGCCAAGGTGCCGGTCGACGGCGAGGTGCTCGGCGGTGTCGGCGCGCTCGACGAGGCATCGATCACGGGAGAGTCGATGCCCGTGGAGAAGGTCCCCGGCGACCGCGTCTTCGCAGGCACGGTCGCGACGAGCGGGTTCTTGCAGGTGCTCGCGCAGGGGGTGGGAGCCGACACCACGCTGGCCCGGATCATCCGTCGGGTCGAGGAGGCCCAGGACGCGAAGGCACGGACGCAGCTGTTCATCGACAGGTTCTCCGCCTGGTACACGCCCGCGATCATGGTGCTCGCGCTGGCGGCCGGCCTCATGACGGGGGACGTCGTCGTGGCGCTGACGCTCCTGGTCATCGGTTGCCCGGGCGCTCTCGTCATCTCGATCCCGGTGTCGATCGTGGCGGGCATCGGCCGAGCCGCGAAGGACGGCATCCTCATCAAGGGTGGCGAGTTCCTCGAGGCGTCGGCCCGCGTCACGGCGGTCGCCGTGGACAAGACCGGCACGTTGACGCGGGGGAGGCCGCGCGTGACGGACGTCCGCGTTCTCGACCCTGCCCTGTCCACCACCGACCTCCTGCGGTGGGCCGCGCGGGCGGAGGCGGGGTCGGAGCACCCTCTCGCCCGTCCGATCATCTCCGCAGCCAAGGATGCAGGGATCTCCGCGCTCGGCGTGCCCGAGGAGACGGAGTCGGTCCCTGGGATGGGGATCGCGGCGACCGTCGACGGGCACCGGGTGCTCGTGGGCAGCTACGCCCTTCTGGAGCGATCAGGCATCAGGTCCCCTGAGGCGCGGGACGTCGCGTCCGCCTTCGCGTCGGCCGGGCGCACCCCGATGCTCGTGGCGCTCGACGACCGTGCGGTCGGCGTCGTCGCCGTGGCGGACGAGGTGCGCACCGACGCGGCGCACATGGTCGCGCGCCTGCGAGCAGCAGGTGTCCGCACGGTCGTCATGCTCACGGGCGACGCCGAGCCGGTGGCTCGCGCCGTGGCGGTCGCCGTCGGGGTCGACGACGTCCGTGCGGGGCTGCTGCCCGAGGACAAGCTCGCAGCGGTCCGGTCGCTGCAGCGCGACGGCCACACGGTCGCGATGGTGGGGGACGGCGTGAACGACGCGCCGGCGCTCGCGGCCGCGGACATCGGCATCGCGATGGGCGCGGCCGGGTCAGCCGTGGCGATCGAGACGGCGGACATCGCGCTCATGGCCGACGACCTGCTCAAGCTCCCGGAGGCGATCGCCCTCGCTCGTCGGACGGTGCGCACGATGCGGCAGAACATCGCGGTCGCTCTGATGACGGTGAGCCTGCTCGTCGCCGGTGTGCTGCTCGGAGGTGTCACGATGGCTGTCGGGATGCTCGTCCACGAGGTGTCCGTGCTCGTGGTCATCGCCAACGCCATGCGCCTGCTGCGGGCGTCCGGCAGGGACGAGCGCCACGCCGTCGGGCACGCGTCCGCGGTCGAGGGGAGGGAGAGGGTCGCCGTATGAGTCGCCGACACGTTCCGCTGCGTCCGTCGTGCGCCCAGCCGCACGAGTGCGGGCGCCCCTTGCGGATGCGCGTCCTGGCTCAGGTGCCGATGCTCGCGGGGCTGTCCGAGGAGGACCTCGACCGCATCGACCGGAGGATGGTCTCGCTCTCCTGGGCGGAGGGAGATCCGCTGTTCCGCGCGGGTGACGCGGCGGAGCACCTCTATGTGCTGGCTGCCGGCAGGGTCAAGGTGTCGCAGCCGACGGTGGGAGGGCAGGAGATCGTCGTCGACGTGCTCGTCCCGGGCGAGCTGTTCGGCGCGCTCGGCACGCCGGGGGAGCCGCCTCTCGTCGAGTCGGCCGAGGCACTGACGACGACGTGCGCGCTGCGTCTCGACGTGAGGGCCTTCCGCGAGATCCTCGTCGAGCATCCGCCTGTCGCGCTCCGGGTCCTCGACGACCTCGCACGCCGACTGGCCGAGGCACGTGGCCGTCTTGGCCGCCAGAGCACGAGTACCGTCACCCAGCGGGTGGCATCCGTCCTGCTGCGTCTCGCGGAGAAGGTGGGGCAGGAGCGGGCGGGCAGCGGGGGCGTGCTCATCCAGCTGCCGCTGACCCGCGCCGACCTCGCAGGCATGACCGGGTCGACGCCGGAGTCGGTCAGTCGCGCGATGAGCCGGTTCCGCTCGGCCGGGATCATCGACACCGGCCGTCGGTGGACCGCGGTCCTCGATGCGGCCCGGCTGCACGATGCCGCCGGGCCGCTCGAGGAGAAGCCTGCGGGCTAGCGCCTGCTGCGACTACGGCCACGGCTGCGGCTGCCGGCGACGGCACCCCAGATGGCGAGGACGAGCAGCGAGCCGAGGAAGGCCCAGAGCCAGGTGCCGACGTCGAAGATGTTCTCGTTGGTCGTGGCGCCGAAGTAGACGCGGCCGATGTAGCCACCGATGAGGGCGCCGATCACGCCGACGACGAGGCTGGTGAGCCAGCCTCCACCGGCTCGGCCGGGGAGCACAGCGCGAGCGATGGCTCCGCAGACGAGGCCGACGATGATCCAGGAGATGAGGCCAGCGAGCGAGTCTGTTGTCACGTGACAGCCCATTTCTGATGAAAGTGTCTAGATTGGGGCGGTTGCCCGGATGAACTCTCGCACCGCTCGTCCGAGAGCGCGCGCGCTCACTGTGCTCCCGGTATGTGAAAAAGAGCACATCGCCCGGTATGGCCCGACATGCGAGGTTCGCCTAGACTCCCGCGACCCGAAGACCATGCTCGGCACCGGCCTGGGTCGCGAGTCCCCACCTACTGACATCACTGAGGAAGTAGCGGAGGACCGGTGCGTCCACCGCAGCCTCCCCACACTCGATCGTCACGAACGACCCCGATCCCACGAGCGGCTGGTCCCGCGCGACCCTGTCCCGCGCGGTCACCTCGGCGCCTGGGACGAGACGCACCAGCAACGTATCGGTGCCGCGCGTGGGGTGCTCGATGGTGAGGACGTCCTCCCAACGGATGCTGATCCGGGCCGGACCGTGCAGGAACGAGTCGGGGATGGTTGCGTGCAGGAAGCGTGCGTCGAGATGGAGCGGAGTCGCGACCTGCCTGTGCTGCGCGATGATGGCCCGCGCCACCGCGACCAGAGTCGCGATCCATCCGGCAAGGAGTGCCCCACCGATGGCCAGAAACGCCCAGGCGGCGCCGCAGGACGAGTCCCCGTCGCGACTCACGGCGACGCACGTCTCGGACGACCAGCTCCACGATGCGTCGACCAGCGCCTGGATCGCCGGGACCAGGAAGACTGCAGGGAGCAGCAGAAGGGACAGCACCTGGATCCCGTACAGCACGGCTCGCGGAATCCACCGCCGTGGTTGCCGTCGGTAGAGCGTCCCGTCCTGCCACTCCCAGCCCGTCGCGGGTGCGGCGGCGGTCGTCCTGTCGTCCCGGGTCACGTCGCGGCCTCCCTTGCTCGCCTCGTGCGTACTGTATTCGCCATGTGCACCGACTCCCCGAGCGCCGAGCCGGCGGACCCGCTGGCGCCGCTGCGCGAGGTGGACCGCAGGACGCGCCGTCTGACGCTCGTGCGTCGATCAGGTCCGCACTCGTGCTCGCCGCTCTCGGCCTGCAGCCGACGACGCGAAGGCACCGCACCGGAGACCGAGGCACCCGCGAGCGGATCGGCAGCAGCCAGTCAGTAGCCCGTCACGCCGTCGACGGCCTCCCGCAGCAGGTCGGCGTGCCCGAGGTGGCGGGCGTACTCCTCGATCATGTGGACGTACACCCAGCGCAGGTTGACCTCGCTGCCGCGCCGCCGGCCTGGCAGGGCGGCACCGAGGTCCGTCACCTCCGCCGCGCGGCCGCGAGCAGTGCGCAGCTCGGCCTCGTAGCGGGTGATGTCTGCGCTCGCGGTCTCGGCGCGTGCGTCGTGGAAGTCACCGTCGCGGTCGTCCTCGCAGTAGATCGGCGCAACCTCCAGGCCCCCGACGGCGACTGTGAACCAGTACTGCTCGACTCCCGTGAGGTGCCGGACGATCCCCAGCAGCGAGAGGGTCGACGGCGGCACGGACCGGGCGCTCAGCTGCTCCGGCGTCAGCCCGGCGATCTTCAGCGGAAGCGTCGTGCGGTAGAGCTCGAGCCAGCTCTCCAGGCTCTCGCGCTCGTCGGCCATGAACGGCGGGTCGGTGCGGGGGTCCAGCGGGGCGGCAGGGGTGTCGGGCATGGTGACGAGCCTAGGGCGCGCCGCGCACATGCCGCGTGAACATCCCTAGGATCGCCTCATGACCACGGAGGGGTTGTCGTCGCTGGACGACCGCGCACGCGTCGAGGTACGCCCCGTGTGGCGGACGCGGACCGGACGAGCGGCGTCCGGCGTCGCTGTCGTGCTGCTCGTCGTGGCAGCAGCTGTCGACGCGTTGTCGACGAGGGTGGTCGTCCTCGTGGGCGACCGCATCCTCGAGCCGGCGGCGACGACGTTCGTCCTCGGCCCTGTCGCGGCGGGTCTCGGTCTCGGCGGCTGGCTGCTCCTCCGGTCGCCCGGCCGTCCACGCTCCGGCGAGCTGGGGGTCGCGGCAGGGGCCGTAGTCGCCACGGCGCTGGCGCTGCTCGTCCCGGCACACCCCGGGCTGCTGCTCGTGATGTTCGCGTTCACGCTCCCGCTGTGGGTCGTCGTCGGCTCGTGGTCGACGTTCGCCATCACAGCCGCTGTCGTGACCGCCGCCGTGGTCCTGATCCACCGCCGCGCGCGACGGTCCGGCGCGATCATGGTGCCTCGGCGTGCGCGCTCCCTCGGCGTCGGCTACCTCACGCTCGCCGCGACCTGTGCTCTGTGGGGGAGCGCGCTCGTGTCCAGCGAGGACGAGGTCGTCGTCGAGCGCGGTCCGGGCGGGTGCGCGGTGGTGATCGATACCGAGCGGCTCTACTCCGACGGTGCGGTGAGAGTCCTGCGCGCCGCCAGCGGATCACCGGTCGCGCTCGCTGTGACGTCGCACGTGGGCGAGGGCCTCGCCCCGATGCTCGCGGGGGACTACGCGCTGGACTTCGACGGCGAGGACGCGCACCTCACTCTCGGGGCATCCCGCCCGGCGGGCAGGGCGACGGTCACGATCCCCGACTGCCGCTAGGCGCCGTGGGTCTGGACCGAGAGCCGAAGACGGGCGACCCGCTCCTGCGGCCTCAGTCCTAGCCGGTCCGCGGGTCGGTTCGGCTATGCCCGGGGCGCTGGTCGGGTCCTCTGGCTCTCCCCAGGCTGTGACAGTCGAAGCAGTCCGGCCTCGCTGTGCCGCATGCCGCACGCGCCCTCGTAGAACGCGACGAGGTGGGGCTCGTAGTCGGCGTGCAACCATTCGCACCCGGATCCCCGCGCCACCTGGGCGGCTGCTTCGACGATCGCTCGACCGACACCTCGTCCGTGCAGGTCGGGTGAGACGCACGCGTCGAGGAGGATCGCGTGTGCACCGCCATCGCCGACGACGTTGACGAAGCCCACGAGGCGCCCGTCGAGGCGCGCGGTGATCCACGTGAGGCTGTGGTCCTCGAGCCGTCGCTGCCAGGGCGTCGGCGTCGGCGGACGACCGAACGCGGCAGCGTGCAACGCCTCGAGCTCGAGATCCGACAGGGCGCCTCGGACGTGCAGCTCGATGGTGGTGTCCATGAGCCCATCCTGTCGTGGGGCCGAGGCCGTCTTCACCTCATTTTCTTCGGCTCGTCGTGATCCCGAGGTGCGCCACGCGCTCGTGACCACACGGAGGATGTGGCGCGACCTCTACGCTCGAACCATGAGCAGCCCGACCCGGAAGGTTCGATACGCCCGCCGTCGCAAGCGTCGGCTCGGCCTCGTCGTCAACGACCTCACGTCGCTGGAGTGGAGCACCCTGCAGGCTGCTTGGGGCGGCTGCGCGTACTGCGGGGCGACCGATCGTCCCCTCCAGCGGGACTGCGTCCTGCCGATCTCGCGGGGCGGGCGGTACACCGTGGACAACGTCGTGCCGGCGTGCGGCTCGTGCAACGCCAGCAAGTGCAACGTCGAGGTCATCGTGTGGCTCCGCCGCAAGAAGCTCGACGAACGGGCGTTCCTCCAGCGCCATGTGGAGATCCGGGCGGCCCTCGTCCGAGAGCCGACGACGGAAGACCCGGTCCTGCGGCCTCAGCCGTAGACCGACGTCGGGAGTGCTCCTGGCCTCAGTGCTCCCGGCCTCAGTGCTCCCGGCCTCAGTGCTCGGCAGGACGTGCGGACGACGCGACGGTCGCTGCACCGACGCCGAGGAGCAGGCACAGCGGCGAGTACACCGTGAGATCGAGCCGTCGGTACACCTCCGGTGCCGGGACGAGCCGACTGCCCGAGAGGACGAGACCGGCCACGGCACGGGCGAGAAGGACGCCCGCGACCACCTTGGTCCCCAGCACGACGACGCGCCCAGGGGGGAGGGCAGGGGCCTGCGCGCCACAGCGCTTGACGAGCACCGCAGCCTGCGCCAGGAGTGCGGCCACACCGACGGTCATCGGTGCGCTCGGGGCGTCGTCGGGACCGACTCCCACCACGGCTTCGGCGAACCGGGCCCGGTCTGGCAGCGGCCAGCTGGAGAACACCCAGGTGATGTGTGCGGCCGAGAGCACGCCGAGCGTGCCTGCGACGCCGTTGGTCACGAGCTGTGACGACATGCTGCCTCCGAGCCGATCATGAGTGTGCGTTGAGACAGACACTAGAGCGATCTTCTCGTGCACGGGCCGGGTGTCGAGCGTGTCGTCACCGTGTCGCGTACTCGTCCTGCGTGTGCGCGGTGGGAGCGCGCAGCCCGAGGCTTCGCAGCTCGAGGGCCGCGAGCGCGTGGACGACGGCGGGGTCCTTCGTGCGCCATGCGTTCGCCGGGTCGTCGCTGATGCGGGCGAGCGCCCGGACCGGTTGTGTGGCGAGGGCTCGGAGGGCGAAGAGGTCGAGGTCGGCTGCGGAGTCGAGGATGCGTCGGGCTGCGCGGGCGCGGCTGATGAACTGTGCGCGGGTCCGGAGCCAGAGAGCGACGACGAGGACGATGGGGATGGCGGCGATGGTGAGTCCGAGGATGAGGGCGAGCTGTGTCGCTCCGTCTTGGACCTCGACCCCTGCCCGGGAGATGGAGTCGGCGGCGTTGCCTGCTGCGGTGAACGGTGTCCGGGCGTCGTCGCCGACGAGGGGGACGCGGGCGACGGTGTCTCCCGCGGAGTCGAGGCTGTCGGAGAGGGAGGTCCCGGCGTTCTCGAGGGTGCGACCGGGGGCGGCGAGCTTCGCGACGGTGTCGTGCACCCACTGTCCGGTGCGGGCCCAGGCGACGACCCAGGTGATGACGAGGAGGTCGCCGAGGATCTGGAGGATGCGGCGGCGATGGGTCTGCGCGTAGAGAGTCACGCGGTCATCTTGGCGTGCGGGGGTGGGGTGCGCGAGGTGGGACGTCGGACGAACGGCCCAGATCGCGCGCTCTCGTCGTGACTACGGTCGGGTGTGAACCGTCGAGCTCTCGCCAGACCTGAAGGAGCGGACCTCGTGCGCACCCTCCACCGTGTCCCGGCGAGCTTCTTCGGCATGGTCCTCGGTGTCTTCGGCCTCGGGAGCACCTGGCGGTACGGCGCGAGCATCGGTCTCGTCCCGCACTGGGTGGGCGAGGTCGGCGTGCTCGCCGGCTGCGGGGTGTGGTTCGTGCTGGCCGCCATCTACGCCTACCGCTGCCTGACCGCGCGAGACGGCGTCGTGGCGGAGTGGCGGAACCCGTCGACCTTCTCCTTCGTCAGTCTGCTGCCCGCAGGCGCCGTCCTCGTGTCGGTCGGACTGGACCCGTACGTCCCCATGGTCGCCGCCGTGCTGCTGTGGCTCGGGATCGCGGGTCAGCTCGCCTTCGTCGCTGTCCGTTGCGCGCCGCTGTGGGCCGGCACGCAGCCTCTCGACGCCACGACACCCGCGCTCTACCTGCCGTTCGTCGCAGCGAACTTCATCAGCGCCCTCGGGCTCGGCGCCGCAGGGCACGAGCAGCTCGGGTACCTGTTCCTCGGGGCCGGCGTGATCTCGTGGCTCACGCTCGAGCCGCTCATCACGCACCGGCTGCGCACGGGGCCCGAGATCCCACCGGCCGCGCGCGGCGTGATCGGGGTGCAGCTCGCCCCGGCCTTCGTCGCCTGCTACGCCTACCTGGCGGTCAACGGTGGGCGGTTCGACGCCCTCGCGCTCGGACTCTTCGGGTACGGCATCCTGCAGCTCGTGCTCATGCTGCGCCTGTGGCGCTGGATCCTCGCCGGCGGCTTCACGCCGGGGCTGTGGGCCTTCTCCTTCGGCTTCGCGGCGATGTCCAACACCGGCCTGCGGCTCGCGGACGCCCGACCGGACACAGAAGTCCGGATCCTGGCGATCGCGATGGTGGTGATCGCCACGGCGCTCCTGCTCGCGCTGGTCGTCGGGACGCTGATCCTCCTCGCCCGCGGTCGCCTGGTGCCGGTCGCGCCTCAGAACGGCACGAGCCCCGCGCGCAAGGACGCGATCGCGTCCCCGTCCCTCTCCGCGTCGGAGCAGCCAGGGAACCCGCCCCGGTCGACGACCTGACGGATGTAGCCGACCAGCGACATCTCGCTGCTGGTGACGATGCGGCCGTCCGCCCCGGAGCCGGGCAGCACGATGCCGTAGGGAGGTCCGCCGCTCACGTTGTCCTTGTGGAGGGCGTCGGGGGCCACCGGGAGTGCGAACGGCGCATCGTCCGAGGCGTCCTCCCACTGCTCGAGCTCGTCCAGGAGGAAGGCGCGCACGTCCTCGTCGGGGTAGCGCGACCCCTCCACCTCGAGGACGAACGGGTCCGCGCCGGATGCGCCGGGCCAGCGGGGGTGGGTGCCGACCAGCCACACGTCGCCGACGACGCGGACCCAGGCCGAGAGGGTCATGGGAACCGGACCGAACGTGGTCTCCAGCCAGCGGAGGTGCTCCTCGGCGGCGGAGGTCGGCGGCGCGAGCGGCACTGCCGGCGACTGCTCGTCGTCGTTCGTGTGGAAGCGGTAGCCCTGGTCGGACAGCCGCTCGACGATGCGGTCGAGGTTGTCACGGACGCGGTGCGCCCACTCGTCGCACACCGCCTGCGCCTCTGGGGCGAACGCCGGCTCCCGGACGCGGTCACCGAGCTCACCCAGCTCGCGCCAGACCTCTTTGTGCTCGCCATCCCGATAGCGCGCCAGCCAGCGCGGATGTGGACTCATACCCCAGATCATGACGCAGATGCCTGCCTCGATGGCAGCCGGTCGACCGGGCCCCTCGTCGAGGCCCTCCAGAAGAGGCTCGACTCCACGGGCCGATCCTGCCGGGAATACGCGACGCCACCCCAAGGTTGAGCCAGACAGACTCAAGTTTGCCCGCGAGACTTGCACCCGCGACGTCGAAGGCGCAAACTTGAGTGGAAGAGACTCAACCAGGAGCTCGAGCATCACATCGAGAGTCCTGGCACCGTTCGCACTGAAAGGCACCACACATGGCACGTGCAGTCGGAATCGACCTGGGTACCACCAACTCCGTGGTCTCCGTCCTCGAGGGTGGAGAACCCACCGTCATCGCGAACGCCGAAGGCGCCCGCACCACCCCGTCCGTCGTGGCGTTCTCCAAGACGGGTGACGTCCTCGTCGGCGAGATCGCCAAGCGCCAGGCCGTCACGAACGTCGACCGCACCATCAGCTCCGTCAAGCGCCACATGGGCACGGATTGGAACGTCGCGATCGACGACAAGAAGTACACCGCGCAGGAGATCAGCGCCCGCGTGCTCGGCAAGCTCAAGCGCGACGCCGAGGAGTACCTGGGCGAGCCCGTCACCGACGCGGTCATCACCGTCCCCGCCTACTTCAACGACGCCGAGCGCCAGGCCACGAAGGACGCCGGCCAGATCGCCGGCCTCAACGTCCTGCGCATCGTCAACGAGCCCACCGCCGCCGCCCTCGCGTACGGCCTCGACAAGGGCAAGGAAGACGAGCTCATCCTCGTCTTCGACCTCGGTGGCGGAACGTTCGACGTCTCCCTCCTCGAGGTGGGCAAGGACGAGGACGACTTCTCGACCATCCAGGTCCGCTCCACCTCCGGTGACAACCGCCTCGGCGGTGACGACTGGGACAACCGGATCGTCGAGCACCTCATCAAGGAGGTCAAGAACTCCTCCGGAGTCGACCTGTCCAAGGACAAGATCGCCCTCCAGCGTCTGCGCGAGGCTGCTGAGCAGGCCAAGAAGGAGCTCTCCTCGGCCACCAGCACGAACATCTCGATGCAGTACCTCTCCATGAGCGAGAACGGCCCCATCCACCTGGACTCCAAGCTCACGCGTGCACAGTTCCAGCAGATGACGCAGGACCTCCTCGACCGGACCAAGGCGCCGTTCCACTCCGTCATCCGTGACGCGGGCATCTCCGTCGGCGACATCGACCACATCGTCCTCGTCGGTGGGTCCACCCGCATGCCCGCCGTGACCGAGGTCGTCAAGGAGCTCACCGGCGGCAAGGAGCCCAACAAGTCCGTCAACCCGGACGAGGTCGTCGCCGTCGGCGCAGCCCTCCAGGCCGGTGTCATCCGCGGCGAGCGCAAGGACGTCCTCCTCATCGACGTCACGCCGCTCTCCCTCGGCATCGAGACCAAGGGTGGAGTGATGACCAAGCTCATCGAGCGCAACACGGCCATCCCCACCAAGCGCAGCGAGATCTTCTCCACCGCTGACGACAACCAGCCGTCCGTGCTCATCCAGGTGTTCCAGGGCGAGCGCGAGTTCGCACGCGACAACAAGCCGCTGGGCACCTTCGAGCTCACCGGCATCGCCCCCGCCCCGCGCGGCGTGCCGCAGGTCGAGGTCACCTTCGACATCGACGCGAACGGCATCGTCCACGTCGGCGCCAAGGACCGCGGCACCGGCAAGGAGCAGTCGATGACGATCACCGGTGGCTCCGCGCTGCCGAAGGAAGACATCGACCGCATGGTCCGCGAGGCTGAGGAGCACGCAGCCGAGGACAAGGCCCGCCGCGAGGAGGCCGAGACCCGCAACCAGGCCGAGTCCTTCGCGTACTCGACCGAGAAGCTCCTCAAGGACAACGAGGACAAGCTGTCCGAGGAGATCCGCACCGAGGTCCAGGCAGCCGTCGACGAGGTGAAGACCGCGCTCGAGGGCACGGACATCGCCGAGGTCAAGGCCAAGCAGGAGAAGCTCAACACGGTCGCGCAGAAGATCGGCGAAGCGCTCTACGCCCAGGAGTCGGCAGCAGCCGAGGGCGCGCCCGAGGGCGACGCCGCCGGCCAGTCGTCCTCCTCGGACGAGGACGTCGTCGACGCCGAGATCGTGGACGACGAGGACGAGAAGAAGTGACGACGCCCCACGAGAACCCCGACGAGAACCAGGGCGGCGACCCGCTCGAGGGTCTCGACTTCGAGCCCTCGCCCGAGGCGTTCGACGTGGACGCACCCACCGAGGGTGCGGCCACGCCGAAGCCGGCCGCTGAGATGACCGAGCTCGACAAGGCCCAGGCCGAGTCGGCGGAGCGTCTGAACGACCTCCAGCGCCTCAACGCCGAGTACGTGAACTTCTCCAAGCGCGCCAAGCGCGAGCAGGAAGCCGCACGTGCCCGTGGCGTCGAGGACGTCCTCGTCAGCCTCCTGCCCGTCCTCGACGACGTCTACCGCGCTCGTCAGGCGGGCGACCTCACGGGGCCGTTCGAGGCGATCTCGGAGAAGCTCACCGGCGCGCTCACGCGCTTCGGCGTCGAGACGTACGGCGAGGTGGGGGAGGAGTTCGACCCCGCCAAGCACGAGGCGCTCATGCACCAGACGTCGCCCGAGGCGGAGACGACGACCGTGCAGCACGTCGTCGAGGTCGGCTACCGCATCGGAGACCGCGTGGTCCGTGCGGCGCGCGTCGCCGTGGTGGGTCCCGAGGCCTGACGCCCGACACCTGAGCGCGACCGACCACGGGCACCCGCCCGCCGACAGGCCCGAGACGGCCTGGCGTGCGGGCGAGGTGCCCGTAGTCGGTAGTCTCCGAGGCAGAGGAAGCAGCAGATCGTGCAGAACCACAGCGTGCAGGACATCGAACGGAAGGAGGCGCCATGACCGGTCAGGACTGGATCGAGAAAGACTTCTACGCCGCGTTGGGCGTCTCGAAAGACGCAGACGACGCCGCGCTCAAGAAGGCGTACCGCAAGCTCGCCCGCAAGTACCACCCCGACCAGAACGCGGGGAACGTGGCAGCGGAGAGCAAGTTCAAGGAGATCGGCGAGGCGTACTCCGTCCTCTCCGACCCGGAGCAGCGCCAGCAGTACGACGCCATCCGCGCGATGGCCGGCGGCGGCGCACGCTTCGCCGCAGGCCCCGGCGGTGCGGGCGGACGAGGCGCCGGCGGCTTCGAGGACCTCTTCGGCGGCATGTTCGGCGGCGGCGGAGCCGGCGCAGGCAGCCGCACCCAGTACTCCAGCCCGGGCGGCATGCCCGACGGCTTCGAGGACATGCTCAGCGGCATGTTCGGTGGCGGAGCCGCGCCCGGTCGGGGAGGCCCGACAGGCTTCCGACCCAACGCGCGCGCCCAGACCGGCCAGGACATCTCGGCGACCACGACGCTCCCGTTCCGGGACGCGATCGAAGGGTGCACCGTCACCCTCGGCGTCGACGGCCGCTCCGTCACAGCGCGCATCCCCGCCGGAGTGCGCGACGGTCAGAAGATCCGCCTGCGCGGCAAAGGGCGCCCCGGCGCCGGCGGCGGCCCGGCGGGAGACCTCGTCATCACCGTCGCCGTCACCCCGCACCCGGTCTTCACGGTCGACGGTCACAACCTCCGCGTCACCGTCCCGGTGACCTTCGCGGAGGCGGCCCTCGGCACGCAGGTCGAGATCCCCACCCTCAGCGGCACGACCGTCAAGGTGCGCGTCCCGGAAGGCACCCCCTCCGGGCGCGTCCTGCGCGTCAAGGGCCATGGCGTCAAGACCGCGAAAGAGACCGGCGACCTCCTCGTCACCGTCCAGGTCGCGGTCCCGCAGAAGCTCTCCAAGGAGGCCCGCGCCGCAGTCGAGGCGTTCGCCGAGGCCACGAGCGGAGAGAACGTCCGAGCCGACCTGAGCGCCCGAGCGAAGGAGTGACCATGCGCGTGGAGATCGTGTTCGACGACCTCGAGCCGGGAGCCACCGGCGGGTCCCGTGACGACGAGCCCGTCTTCGTGATCTCACGCGCCGCAGAGCTCGCAGGCATGCACCCGCAGACCCTGCGCCAGTACGACAGGCTCGGGATCGTCTCGCCGGGACGGACCACCGGCAGGGGTCGGCGGTACTCCCGGCGAGACGTGCTGCAGCTCATCGAGGTCCAGCGCCTCAGTCAGGACGAGGGCATCAACCTCGCCGGGATCAAGCGGATCCTCGACCTTCAGGCCGAGGTCCGCCGCCTCGAGCACAAGGTCGAGCTGCTCGCCGCCGCCGCAGACCCCGGGTCCCGGGTCTTCACCGCTGCAGCCTCCGGAGACGTCGTGGCCGTCCGCCCGAGCCCCTGGTCGCGGCGTCGCGGGCACCGGCGCGGCGAGGCGACCACCGAGCACGTCCCCGAGCGTTCTGCGCTCGTCCTGTGGCGCCTCAGCGCTGAGGGCCCCGACCGGCGGACTCAGCGCCGCGCGAGCTCCTGCTCGACGATCACGCGTGCGCGCGGGATGAGCTCGAGCTCCTCCGGGTCGACGGTCCGGCTCCGCGCCCGGTGCTCCGCGGCGTCGGCGACGTGCTCGCGGAAATCCATCCCGCTGAGGTCGGTGAACGTCCGCAGCATCGCGTGAGCCGGGCGCGCGTACTCGTCACCGTCGGCGACGATCTCCGCGAAGACGAGCGCTGTCATGGCGAGGTCGAGTCCTGCAGGACCGAGGCCGGCCGACTCCCAGTCGATGAGGAACGGCCCGTCGCTCGTCATGAGGACGTTCGCCGGGTGCAGGTCGAGGTGGACGATGCACTCGCCCCGTCCGACGACCCGGGAGGCCACGCCGCTCGGGGGCAGCGGGAGCGCGTGCAACGTCTCGTGCAGGTCGAGGAGGATGCGCACGCCGTCGGTGATGCCGACGTCCTGGACATCGAGCGCCTGCAGGAGCGTCGCACCGTTGAGGCGCTCCATGATGAGGTCGGGGCCTTGCGCGTGGACCACCCGTGCAGTCGGGAAGTGCTCGGCGTTGAGGTGACGGATGAGGTCCACGTTCCGGAACGTGTCGTCTCGGTCGTGGAGGCGGCGGACCACCTCGGTGTCGTTGAGCAGGTAGACGTCCGACGAGCGTCCCCGAGTGAGCAGGTGAGAGTCGTCGAGGACCGGCAGCGCCCCGTCAGGGGTCGTCGAGGGGGTGTCGTGGCTCGTCCGAGGGCGGGCGTCAGCGTCCATACGTCGACCGTAGCCCCTGGCCGGGCGTCGTGCAGGGGATGCCGACAAATGAAACGCCCGTATATCTAAATCAATGACGCGCCATGCATTGTTGGTGAGCCTTTCCTGGCTATGCGTGAAATGCGTTCCGGGCTTACCGTGGATAGACGATGGGACAGTGCGCGACGGCTCGTCAGGCACCGTTCTCAGCCCCGACCACCGGAGGAACCATGACCTCGCTCCTCGATCTCCCGCACGTCAGCGACTGCACCGTCTCCACCTGCGGATACAACCACGACGGCTGTCACGCCGGTGCCGTCACCGTCGGTGGGCACGGCCACGCGGCGGAGTGCGCCACATTCATCCCGCTGTCCGTCAAGGGTGGGCTCGACAAGGTCGTCGGCCAGGTCGGCGCGTGCCAGCGCGGCGAGTGCGTCCACAACGAGTCGCTCGAGTGCCACGCGGACTCGATCCGCATCGGCGCCGGCTCCTCTGCGGACGAGCTCGCAGACTGCCTGACGTACGCCCCGCGCTGACACCCCGCGCTGACACCCCGCGCCAACGCTCGGCGCACCGTCGCTCGGTGCGCCGGCCGCTCGAGCGTGCGTCGAGCGTCTAGCGGCCCAGCCGGCCGAGCAGCGTCGTTCCCTCGGTAGCGGTCGCGGGCAGGGTCTCGATCCAGATCCGGGGCGGTCGGCGCAGGATCGTCGACACCCCGAGATCGCCCGCGTCCTGCTTGATGAGGATGCGGAGGTCGTCGAGCGTCGCGAGCAGCTCGTCGTCTCGCTCGACGAGGACCGCGAACGTGCCTCCGCCGAGGGAAGCCATCGGATGGCTCGGGCCGAACGTGTCGATGAGGGTGCGACCCATGCTCGCGGAGCGGGCGATGCGCTGCCACGGAGCGACCTGGTCCAGCCCGACGTCGACGACGACGAGGGCGTGGGACTCGCTCGCGGCCGTCCCACGGAGGCGGGCAGAGCCGTAGACCTCCGCCAGCCGCGCGGCGAGGTGCCCCACGGTGTGCAGCCCGGTCTCCGGGTCCGTGCAGCCCTGGGCGCCGAGCGGCGCGTTCTGACCCTCCGCCCAGCCGCTGCACAGCGCGCGCAGCGCCGCACTGACGTCGGTGCCACCGCGCGGGCCGAGCAGGCACATGAGGTCGTCGATGGTCTCGCCGATGCTGCACCCGTTGTGTGCGCGGGCCAGGCCCAACCGTTCGCACGCAGGCAGCGACGTGGTCCCGTCCGCGAGCGCCTCGACGATCGCGTCGACGGCAGGGTGGTACCAGTCGTCCTCGTGGAGCCAGACGGTCTGCAGGCTCGTCGCGCGCCACTGCTCCCGCAGGGCGTCAGTAGGCGGCAAGGCGCCCTCAACGAGGATGTCCACACTCTCTGAGACGTCTCCGGGTGACGATCATGACGCGCGTTCGTGTGAGAGCTTTCTTACTTTCGCCGATTGCACCCTATCCTGAGTGATAACGGCATCAACTGCACCTCCCACCGATTTCGGCGCGGGGCACGCGCGGTGCCGAGGGTCAGGATCCGACCGGGTCGAGGAGCGAGCGTCGAGAGCGGGCACGGTGACGGACGAGCACGAGTCGGCATGGGGCGCTGGGTCCTCGGACGCTGAGCTCATCGCGGCGGTCCGTCTCGGTGCCACCGACGCCTTCGGGGTGCTCTACCAGCGGCACGCGACCGCAGCGCGCACCGTCGCCGGGCAGTATCTCCGCTCGACGGGCGAGGCGGACGACGCGGTGGCGGACGCCTTCACCAAGGTGCTGGCCATCCTCTCCGCTGGAGGCGGACCGGACATCGCCTTCCGTGCCTACCTGTTCACCGTGGTGCGTCGCCTGGCCTACGAGATGGTCAACGGAGCCCGCCGGACCCAGCCGACCGATGACATGGCTGCCTTCGAGTCCGCTCTCGGCCCGCTCGCCTCCACGGAGGAACCGGCGCTGCGAGGCTTCGAGCGCACAACCGTCGCGCAGGCATTCCAGTCGCTCCCCGAACGCTGGCAGTCCGTGCTCTGGTACTCCGAGGTCGAGGGCCTGGCCCCGGCCGCGATCGCACCGATCCTCGGGCTGACGGCCAACGGGGCTGCGGCGCTCGCGTACCGCGCGCGCGAGGGGCTGCGCGAGGCGTACCTCCAGCAGCACCTCTCGAGCGTGCCGGCCGACGAGTGCCAGCGGGCCAACGCCCTGCTCGGGTCGTTCGTGCGAGGCGGGCTCGCCAAGCGAGAGACCGCCGTCGTGGAGCACCACCTCGAGGACTGCAGCGAGTGCCGGGCGCTCGTCCTCGAGCTCGGCGACGTCTCGCACGGCATGCGCGCCGTCATCGCACCACTCGTCCTGGGCCTCGCGGGCGCTGGGCTGGTCGGGACCGCCCTGCCGACCTGGGGTGCCGCGGCCGGCGCCGCGACCGGCCTGACGGCGACCGGGCTCGCGACCGTTCCTGCGGGGGCGGCCGGTGGCGGCCCGGGAGCCGGCGCGGCCGGTGGGTCGACGGGTGGCACCTCCGCCGGAGCGGGCGGCTCGGCTGCAGCGGGCGGGACCGCCGCCGGTGGTACGGCGGCCGGAGCGGCGACGGCCGGCGGGCTTGCCGCGATGGTCGCGGCAGCGCCCGCGCTCGTGCTCGGCATCGCGGCCGTCGTCGTCGTGGCCGCGGGGATCGGGGTGGCCGCGCTCATCGGCGTGATCGGCGGGGACGACGACCCGGTCGCCGACCCAGCGGCGTCGAGCGCCTCCGCGGACCCACAGGACGGTGACACCGACAGCCAGGGCGCGGACGACGACGGTGCCGACGTGCCGACTGCCGACCCCTCGGATCCGACCACGATCCCGACCGTGCCCGACGGCACCGATGCCGACGACGACACCGCGGACGAACCCGGCACCGACGACGGCACCTCGAGCGCCACCCCACGGACGACCACCCCACGGCCGGCCACGCCGACGGTCCCGCCGACCGTCGTCACGCCGGAGGACACCGCCCCGGCCCCCGTCGATCCGGCGCCCGTCGACCCTGCACCGGTGGACCCGACCCCGGTCGACCCGGCACCGGTGGACCCGACGCCCGTCGACCCGACGCCGCCCGACGTCAGGCTGAACCTCGGGGCGGACCTCACGCTCATCCCCGGTCAGGGCAACTCGCTCCAGCTCTCGATCGAGAACTCCGGCCTGAGCGCCGTGGCGGACGTCGGGCTGGAGCTCACTCTCCCGAGCGGCCTGGCCTTCGTCCCGGACGGGTCGTCACCCGGTGGCGTCTTCGGGCCGCGGACGGCCATGGTCCGGGCGGGCGACTGGACGTGCCTCGCCACCGGGGCGGTCGATGCCACAGCGGCGACCACCGTGCGCTGTGACCTCACCGAGATGGAACCGGGTCTGGCGGACCCGCTCACGCTCACCGTCTTTGCGGAGCGCAGCACCGGGCCGGTGCGGATCACGGCCCAGCTGTACGTCGGTACCGAACCCGTCGGCGGGCCCGAGACGCTGGAGTGCGAGGTCGCTCTCGAGCCTGCACGCCTCGATGTGGGCGTCATGCCTGTCGCAGAGCTCGTCGCCGGCCGGCCCGGGCACCTCGCGGTGAGCGCGTCCAACCTCGGTCAGGAGCCCGCGACGGGAGCGAGCGTCGACGTCCCGCTGCCGGCGGGCAGCGGGGTCACGTGGCGCGCGGCCGGGGGCGTCGTGCATCCGTCGGCGGGCTCGTCGGACGGCTGGACCTGCAGCGTGTCGACCTCCGGCGGGTCTGTCGCGTCCTGCACCACGACCGGTGAGATCGTCGGTGATGCGTCCTCGACGCTCCTGCTGCCCGTGGACGTCGCCGTCGGCGCGACCTTCGAGGGCGACATGGTCCCGGTCGTCGGTCACGACGCCGCACCGGAGAGGCCGAGCACGCCTCGCCCCCTCACGGTGGTCGCACGCGGCCTGTCGGCCGCTGCGCTGCTCGAGGGCCCGCTCCAGACGGCGCAGGTCTCCGGTGGCGTGAGCGAGGCTGTCGCCCTCCGTGTCCCGGTCGGTGCGACGGTCCGTCACGCCGAGGTCGTGTGGAGCGGCTCGGACGCCGAGGGGATGCCGGCCGACGCGCTCGCGAGCATGGAGCTGCGGGGCGACGCGGGTGGTCCCGCGACGCTGTCGCTGGCCGGCACGGCCGTGACGCTCGACCCGCCCGGCGAGGGCTACTGGGCGGCGAGCGACGTCACCTCGGTGCTCGCGGCTCACGCGACAAGCGGTCGGTGGGCTCTCGCTCCGGCCGCAGGGATCATGGCGCCGACCGACCTGCGCTGGTCGCTCACCGTCGTGTACGACGTAGCCGGTCAGCCGACGTCGTCGGTCGCGGTCCTGTCCGGACCGCCGTCGATCGGCGTCACCTCGGCCGAGCGGACCCTCGTCCTCCCGGCCGACGGACCCGTCAAGGTGGCAGCGACCGCGGTCGGCCGCGCCGACGCGCCGGCCCGCCTGCTGGCCAACGGCGCGGTGCTCCCCGTGGTCGGTGGCAGCGACGTCGTGACGTACCGGTCGTCGAACCTCCTTCCGCCGACGGTCGGCTCGGCCGCGCCCCTGGCGTTGAGCCTCATGCTCCCGGCAGGTGCGTCGGGCGCGCTCGATGCCGTCGTCGTGCACTCCTCGTCCGACCTGTCGGCGGCGGGGCCGCTCGACCAGGTCGAGGGAGCCGTCGACCCGGGCATCGGGCTCGAAGCCGTGCAGTTCGAGGGGGCAGGGTTCGTCTACTGGGTCGGCCTACGCAACCGTTCCGGCGTGGACCTGGCTGCGACGACCGTGACGTTCGGACACTCGGGCGACAGCGTGTCCTTCACCGGGCCCGCGTGCACGTGGTCTGGTGCGAGCGTCACCTGCCCGGTGGGACCGCTCGGCGCCGGGCAGCGCCGGGAGCTCCCCCTCCTGCTGCTGACGACGGCGGCAGCCATCGATTCTGGCGGATTCGCCTACTCGGTGACCGGGACCGACCCGCTGACGGGCGTGCCGTTCGTGTCGGACGGCGTGATCGTCCGCGCTCAGGGCTGAGAAGCTCGGGGAGCCTGTTCGGTCGGCGCGTCGTGCTCGGGCCACGACGTGTGCGCGATGATCTCGAGCTCGGCGAGCCGGGTGCGCAGCGCGCCGAGGTCGGAGGGAGGCCCGGTCGGGTCCTCCGAGCTCGCGAAGGACAGCGCGGTGAACGTCTCCGCGGTCGGCAGGAGCTCACGGGCGAGCTCACCGAGAGTCTCAGCGAGCTCGATGAGCTCCGCGGTGTGGGGAGACCGATCGTCCGGGTCGATGCCGACCCAGAGGAGGAAGCCGCTCTGCGACGGCGGGTGCGGCAGCCGTGAGGTCCCTGGCGCGTGCGAGGGTCGGGTGGTGCGGGTCGGGGCGTCGTGCAGGGAACGCGGACGTAGGCGGGTGGCGGCCATGAGGCTCTCCGGGCGTGCGTGGGGTCCCTGAGGAAGGGACGTGTCGGTGGGGTCTGAGGGTGTCAGGACCGACAACACGCAGCACCGCGCGCGACCGTGACGAGGCGCACCGTGGCGGTGGCTCGAGCAGGAGGCGGGGTGGACATGGACCAACACTTGCAGGTGATCGTCCGGGCGGCCAGCATCTGCGGCGGACGTCTCACATCGTGACTCGGACCGGCCCGGAGGCCGGAGCGGGTCGGGTCAGTCGACGACGCCGTAGAGGCGGTCTCCCGCGTCACCGAGCCCGGGGACGATGTACGCCTTCTCGTTGAGGCGCTCGTCGACGGCCGCGACGACGACCTTGACGTCCACGCGGTCGCCGATCGACTTCTCGAGGACCTCGAGCCCCTCGGGCGCCGCGAGGAGGCACACGGCGGTGACGTCGCGTGCACCACGGTCGAAGAGGAAGTCGATCGCTGCGACGAGCGTGCCGCCGGTCGCGAGCATCGGGTCGAGGAGGAAGCACTGGCGACCGGTGAGGTCGTCGGGCAGACGGTTGGCGTACGTGACCGCCTCGAGGGTCTGCTCGTTGCGCTGCATTCCGAGGAAGCCGACCTCGGCGGTCGGCAGGAGGCGGGTCATGCCGTCGAGCATGCCGAGACCGGCGCGCAGGATGGGGACGACGAGCGGGCGGGGGTCGGCGATGCGCGTCCCCACCGTCTCGGTGACCGGCGTCGTGATCGTGTGCGGCTCGGTGCGCACCTCGCGCGTGGCCTCGTACGCGAGGAGCGTGACGAGCTCGTCGACGAGGAGCCGGAAGGTCGGCGAGGCCGTCTCCTGGTTGCGGAGGACGGTGAGCTTGTGGGCGACCAGCGGGTGGTCGGCGACGTGCAGGCGCATGAGAGAACGGTACCGCGCTCACCCCGTGGCCCACTGCCATCCGGCCGCTCGCTGCCATACTGGCGCCCATGCACCACGACGGACGCTACGGCTGGGCGATGGACCTCGCGCTCGACGAGGCGCGGCTGGCCCTCACGACGGGCGACGTGCCCGTCGGCGCCGTGGTCGTGGGACCGGACGGCTCCGTCGTCGGGCGAGGTCACAACGCTCGCGAGGCGACCGGCGACCCGACAGCCCACGCCGAGGTGATCGCCCTGCGCGAGGCCGCGACCGCGGTCGGGGAGTGGCGGCTCGAGGGCTGCACCCTCGTCGTGACGCTCGAGCCCTGCGCCATGTGCGCCGGAGCGATCCTCCTCGCGCGCGTGCCGCGCCTCGTCCTCGGGGCGTGGGACGACAAGGCCGGGGCGACGGGCTCCGTGTGGGACATCGTGCGCGACCGCCGGATGAACCACCGGGTCGAGGTGCTCGGCGGCGTCCAGGAGACGGAGTGCGCCGAGCTCCTCAGAGAGTTCTTCGCAGGGCACCGACGAGAGCAGTGAGCACCTCGGACGTCCCCGCGTGAAGGCGCACGGTCGCGAGGTCGTCGCCCCGCGTGGCACCGCGGTTGACGATCGCGACCGGCTTTCCGGCCTTGTACGTGTGCTTGACGAAGCGGAAGCCCGAGTGGACGGTGAGCGACGACCCGGCCACGAGCAGGGCGTCCGCCCCGTCGACGATCTCGAACGCTCGCGCCACCCGCTCCTTGGGGACGCTCTCGCCGAAGTAGACGATGTCCGGCTTGAGCATCCCGCCGCAGCGCTCGCAGGCCACCGGGCGGAAGTGGGCGGTCGACTCGATGACGGCGTCCGCGTCGGGCGCGATCTCGATGTCGGCGACGTTCCCGATGCTCTCGACGAAGCCCGGGTTGGCGGCGTCGAGGCGCTCGGCGAGCGAGGCGCGCGAGACCAGGTGCCCGCACGCGAGGCAGACGACGCGGTCGAAGCTGCCGTGCAGGTCGACGAGCGTCCGGCTGCCCGCCACGCGGTGGAGCGTGTCGACGTTCTGCGTGACGACGCCGGTGACGACACCCGCCCGCTCGAGCTCCGCCAGAGCGAGGTGCCCCGCGTTGGGAGAGGTGCGCTGGACGTGGCGCCAGCCGACGTGGTTGCGCGCCCAGTAGTGGCGGCGGAAGGCCTCGTCGCCGATGAACTGCTGGAAGGTCATGGGGGTGCGGGGAGGGGAGTCGGGCCCGCGGTAGTCCGGGATGCCGGAGTCCGTGGACATGCCGGCACCCGTGAGGACTGCGACCCGGCGCCCGGCGAGGACCTCGACGAGCGGCGCGAGGTCGAGGTCGGTGCTGGGAGCGGTCGTGGTGTCCATCCCTTCCAGGTTACGACCGACGGGCACCGCGTAGGGTCCCGGTGTGACGAGACGAGCCAGGACCATCCTCCTTCTCGCCGCGGGCCTCGTCGCCGTCGGGGTGCTCGTGCTGGTCCTGCAGTACAGAGCAGCCGTGGCGGGCGGCTTCTTCGAGGCACGGTTCCCGATCGACCACACCTTCGACGCGGCCGTCCAGTCCGCGCTCGACGCCGACGCACCGACGGCGCTGAGCGATCTCACGGAGTTCCCGTGGGAGACGGTGACGGTCTTCAGCGTTCGCGTCACGCCCGAGCAGGCCGAGGCAGCGACGGGGGTGGACCTGCTCGACCGGGACTACTCCACCACGGAGATGCTCCTGGTCTTCTGTGGTGACGCGTCCGTCGTGCGGGTGCTTCCGTACACCCGTGACAACCTCGGGTACGGACCGCGCTCCACCTTCTCCGCGCAGGTCCAGGTCCTGGACAGACGTCTGAATGACGGCGCCGCGGTCGACCCACTGCCCCGCTGCAGCTGAGGTGCCGTGACGGGTCGCATGACCGTGCCGGTACCGGGGCGACCTCCGGCGCACGAGTAGAACTACGTGTGACCGGCCGTGCCCGCGCCCTTCTTCTGGCGGTCGGCGTTCTCGTCATCGGACTCGTGGTCGTGATCGTGATCGTGATCGTGGAGTACCGGGCTGCCGTCTCGGACGGGTATCTCGCAGCCGACGTGCCGATCGACCGCGCGTTCGACGACGCCCTGCACGCTGCGCTGGACCGAGAAGAGCCGACGCTCCTGAGCGACGTCACGGAGTTCCGGTGGGAGACCGTGACCGTCTTCAGCGTTCACATCACCCGAGCCGAGGTGGAGGCTGCCACCGGAGTCGACGTCCTGCGGGAGGACTACGAGCCCACGAAGACACTCTTCGTGTTCTGCGGTTCGCAGGCGGTGACTCGGGTGTTGCCCTACACCGGTGAGAACCTCACGTACGGGCCGCGCACCACGTTCGCGTCGGACGCGTATACGGCAGATGGGCGGCTCACCGACCGTGCCGACGGCGAACCAGAGCCAGCGTGCAGCGGAACGGCGACCCTCGTCGCACGTAGCATGGCGTCGTGATCGAAGCTCAGACGCGCCGTCAGGGCCCCGCGTGACCAGCGACATAGACATCGTCGTGTCAGGGGTCCTCGAAGGAGCCCGTGCGAGTCGCGCCGATCCGGCGCCGACGGCCGACCGCCGAGGCGTGGTGCTCGCCACCGCCCCGAGCATCTCGTCAGCAGCCGTGCGCGCCATGGAGCACTGGTGTGCACGTCTCGACGCAGAGGAGGCCTCGGCAGAGAGATCGGCCGACCTCCTTGTCGAGTGCGTCACCGCCTATGAGGTGGCAGACACGCTGGCGCAGTCCCGCATGAGCGCGCTCGGCGCGGTGTGGGCGCGAGAGTGACGTCTGAGGAGATCAACGGCTTGGACGGGGGCGGCCGGCGACGCCGCGCAGCGTCGTTTCTCCCGGCTCGCCGAGCAGGCGCTCGAGATCGGCACCGCGCTCGACGACTCCGTCGCAGCGGTGCGCGGCTACCACGACCAGATCACCGAGGCCCGGGCCGCCATCGTCGAGGTCCGAGCGCGGTACGCGCTGGTCTCAGCACGGATCGGTGCCCTCAGCACCGAGCGAACCGTGTCTCTCTCGGAGGGCGGCGCGACGGTCGGAACGGACGCGAGGATCCGAGCGACCGCGCTCCTCGACGAGGCGGCCGGGTGCGAGATCGCCTACCGAGCTGTCATGCGCCGCGTCATTGCCGCAGCAGACCACTGCAGCCAGACTCTGTTGGACCGAGCGGGCGCCATCCCCGAGGGTGGCGTCACGGTCGCCCGCGCAGTCGACGGGCGAACCGACGGTCGCGAGGACCCCAACGACCGGATCTTGCGGGAGTACCAAGTCACGGAAGACCCGGAGGGCCTGATCGACTGGAAGCCCTCGGGATTCAATGGATGGATCGCTTCGTGGTTCAGGGATCGTGACGAGACACAGCTCATGACGGAGCACGAGGGCAAGATGCTCGACGAGCGATCACCGGAGGACCTGTACATGCTCGAGAAGATCAAGAAGAGGGCGGAAGAGGAGGCGTCCGGCCGATTCGAGCCATCACCCGTCGGCCGGGGCAACAGCGATCACCTCGACGCGTTCCGCCATGCGTACTGGAGCGCAGAGCAGACGCAGTACCTCGGGTCCACGTGGACGGAGGAGTACACGACTTCCCACGAACGCACGGTCGACAACGAGCCCGAGCGAGAGGCCATGGACCTGTACAACAACGAGGTCGGGCGCCGTATCGCTGCTGAGAACAAGTTTCTCGATGAGGAGGACCTCGCTCAGAAGGTCGAGGATGCGATCGAGAACGGTGAGATGCTCGTCATCGGGCCGGGAGGCAGGCTCTACTGGTCCGATGAGGTCACGCAGGACGAGGCGGGCCAGCTACCGGCTCACGTCGACCCCGCTCCGGGCCACAGGAACGCCCCCGACCACCACAACGACTCGTACTGATGGTGTCCCGCCCGACGAGAGCTCGAGCAGGAGTCCTCGGTCTGGTCACCGTCGGGGCGATCGCGCTGGTCGTCCTCTTCCGCGGGGGTGTGGGAGGTGAGGAGCCGGAGTTCCCTGTTCGGGTCGACTGGGCTTTTGACGCGGCTCTCCTCGATGCGATCAAGGCGAGCGATCCGGTGCTCCTGTCCGAGACGACCGACTTCGCGTGGGAGACGGTCAGCGTGTTCAACTACGGGACCCGTCGTGGCACGGTCGAGGCGGCCACCGGTGTGGACATCCTCGATGACGATTTCTACATGTACACCGAGATGCTCCTGGTCTTCTGCGCTGACGAGAAGGTGGTGCGGGTTCTTCCGTACAGCAACGACAACCTCGGCTTCGGTCCGCGGACGACGTTCTCCGCGGAGGTGCAGATCGTCGACCGTCGCCTGGACGACGGCGCGAGTGCGGACCCTGCCCCTCGGTGCGGCTGACGCTGCGCCTGACGGCGCGCGAGTGCCTTGCGATGGTCGTGATGTGCCGGTGACGGCGTAGAGACGGGTCGAGGGGTGCCGTTCGAGCGCACGCCCTCGCCCCGTCCCTACGCCCTCGCTGACCGTCGTGTGTGTTGCCCTACTTGCGCGTGACCGTCAGCTCCGCCGGTGTGGTGGCCGACTCGCCGTGGGCGTTGTCGAACGTCGCGCGGACCAGGAGGTCGTCCTGGGCGAGCGTCGTCTTCTTCAGGGTGAGCGTCGACGTCACCGTGCCGGTGGGGGCCGGTTGGCCCTTCTTCGGCTTGCCGGGCTTCACGTCAGTGGTCGTCGGCTGCTTCTCGACCGCGGTCCACGTGGTGCCGCCGTCGGTGGACGTCTCCCAGACGGCGACCGGCTCCGGCATCCCGACGGCCGTCGCGGTGAAGGAGACCTTGTGGCCCGCACGGACGGACTGGGCGGTCGGCTGCGAGGTGACGGCCGGGAGCTCGACCGTCTGGTCGAAGGTCGGCCAGCCGTCGACCCACTCGATCTTCTGGAGCCCGAGGGTCGGGAAGAACGGGATCGCCTCGTTGGACGCGTCGTAGTAGTGGAAGGCGAGGTAGTCGTCGAAGACGGACTGCCCGCCCGGCCCGGTGATCGCGCCGTGCGCGTCGAGGACGACGGTCCCGCCGCCGCCGAACATGTCCCGACCGTCCCTGTCGAGGTACGGACCGGTCACCGACTCGGAGCGGCCGACCGCCACCTTGTACGTCGAGTCACCACCGCGGCAGCAGGAGTCGAACGACACGAAGAGGTAGTAGTGCCCGTCGTGCGGGTAGATGTACGGCGCCTCGATGGGGTTGCCCGGCATGAAGCGGTCGGCGATGTTCACGGTCTGCGACTGCCACCCGTCGACCGGCTTGCCGCTCGGCCACTCGAGCGGCACGAGGAAGATCCCGTACCAGAACGAGCCGATCGACATGTAGGGCGTGCCGTCGGCGTCCTCGACGATGCCGGCGTCGATCGCGTTGAACGTCTTGCCGGGGTTCGTGGGGTCGAGGCCGATGACGGGGGAGGACACGACGAGGCCCTGGTCCACCCACTCGTAGTCCGGGTCCTGCGGGTCGAGCGTCGTGTTCGTGGCGACTGCGGTGAGCGAGTTCGGTGTGCCGAAGCTCGACGCCGAGTAGTAGAGGTAGAAGGTGCCGTCGTTCTCGTAGATCTCCGGCGCCCAGAGGTTGTCCGGGAGCGGTCCGCCGGCGTCGGCGAAGTGCGTGTCGATCCACGTGGGGATCTCGTCCCACACGGTGCCGACGTACTCCCAGGTGGTGCCGTCGTCGTGCGAGGCCGCGATCTGGATGGTGCCGCCGTTCTCCCGGTTGATGCGGCCGGTCGAGTAGACGTACCAGGTGCCGTCGTCGTCGATGACGAGCGCGGGGTCGTGGATGGGGGAGGTCTCGCCGACGACAGTCTTGCCGCCGGTCTCGTCCTCGTTCGAGGGGCGGAGCGTGGGCATCTCGGCGGTCGTGGAGGCGGTCGCCGGCGCGGGGGCGGCGGAAGCGGGCGCGAGGACCGCGCCGCTGATCGCGGCACCGAGCCCGAGGCACAGGGCGGTGACGAGGCTCGTCGCTCGTGCGCGGTGCCTCAGGCGCCCTGGTGGGCGGTGGATGGAGGAAGTCACGGTGGGTCCTGCTCTCTCGTGGTGGGTGCGAGAGACGCGACGCCGGGCTGGTGGGACCGGGCGGCCGCGCCAGTCGTCGTTGACCGGTACGGTGCTGTTCATCGATGTACTACATCGATGTAGGGAAACTACCCGGAGCGCATGAACCGGTCAAGAGGGACGTGCGGTGCCGCGGCGGGCCGGCCCGCTGCGCTGCGCCCGGCCCGCTGTGCTGGGCCCGCCGCGCCCGCCGCGCTGAGCCGGCTCGGCGGGGCGTGCTCTTGAGGGTGGAACGTGCCCTCGAGAGCGCGCCCCGTCCTCGAGAGCACGCCCGGTCAGCTGTCGCGCGGGCTGTGGGCCACTGACCGCGGGCTGCCGTTTCGGCGGTCGCCTTCGCGCCGGGCGCGGCTCCTCAGGTGCGGGTCCAGCGCTGGTTGGCCGCGCCGGTGCACGTCTACAGCTGGAGCTTCGTGCCGTTCGCTGTGCCCCACCCGGCGACGTCGAGGCACAGGCCGGACTGGACGCCGCGGATGGAGCCGTCGGCCTGGGCCACCCACTGCTGGTTCGTGGACCCAGCGCAGCCCCAGATGATCACAGCTGTCCCGGGCGTGGTTCCGCGGCCGCTGGCGTCGAGGCACTGCGAGCCGAAGACGCGCAGCTCGCCCGACGCCGTTCGCGTCCACCGCTGGTTGTCGAAGGTGTTGCACGACCAGACGGTCGCCGCGGTCCCCGGCGTCGACGTCGCGACATCGAGGCACGTGCCCGTGTGAGCGTTGCGCAGGATGCTCGTGCTGCTCGTCCCGCCCGAGCTCCCGCCGAGCGTCGGCCATCCGTCGACCCAGGTCAACGTCTCGATCGCCAGCGTCGGCACGCCGTTCTTCTCCGCGTCGTAGTAGTGGAACGCGAGGTTGTCACCGTAGACGGACTGGCCGCCCGGCCCCACGCGGTTCCCCGACGTCGAGAGCAGGACCGTGCCGCCTCCGTCGAGCATCGACCGCCCGGCCTTGTCGACGTACGGGCCGGTGACCGACGTCGAGCGACCGACGGCGATCTTGTACGTGGAGCTCGTCCCCTTGCAGCACGAGTCGAACGACGTGAAGAGGTAGTAGTAGCCGCCACGCTGCGTGATGTACGGCGCCTCGATGGCGTTGCCGGGTGTGCGACGGTCGGCGATCTGGACCGTCTTCGGCGCCCAGTCCGCCACCGCGACCTTGCCGCTCGGCCACTGGAGCGGCACGAGGAAGATGCCGTCGAAGAACGACCCGATCGACATGTAGGGCTTGCCGCCCGACTCGACGATGCCGGCGTCGATCGCGTTGAAGCTCTTGCCGCCCGGCAGCCCGGTCGCCGGGGACGCGACGACGAGCCCGGCGTCGACCCACCGGTACGCCGGGTCGGTCGGGTCGAGCGTCGTGTTCGTCGCGAGCGCGGTCACGGAGGTGTTCGTACCGAAGCGCGACGCCGAGTAGTAGAGGTAGAAGGTGCCGTCGTGCTCGTAGACCTCCGGGGCCCACAGGTTGTCGGGGAGTGCGCCGCCCGCGAAGTGCTGGTCGATCCACGCCGGGATCGTGTTCCACACCGTGCCGCGGTAGCGCCACGTGGTGCCGGCGTTCGTCGACGACCACATCTGGATCGTCCCGCCGTTCTCCCGGTTGATGCGGCCCGTGCCGAACACCCACCACGTGGAGCCGTCGACGATGAGCGCCGGGTCGTGGATCGGGGTGGTGTCGCCGTCGACGGCCTGGGCGGCGATCCGCTGCGCCATCTGCTCGGCGAGCAGACTGCTCGTCGCCCCGACCGGGCTGGCAGAGGTCGGGTTCCCCGCGACCGGGTTCCCCGCGACCGGGCTCGCCGCGACCGGGCTCGCCGGGCGCTCCGCAGCCGCTCCCGTGCTCGCGGTTGCGGTGCCGCCGAGGGCGAGGCACGCGGCGAGCAGGGCGGTGGCGGCCGTGCGCATCCGGGTGGTTCGGCGGTGGTCGGTGTGTCTCATGAGCGTGTCCCGTTCTCTCGTGCGCCGAGGAGGCGACGCGCGCCGGACGGGAGTCGGCCGGCGCGCGCAGCCAGTCGTCGTTGACTGGTGTGCATCGATGTAGATGTGCGCCTGACCGTACCGATACGCGCCAAACCGGTCAACACCGGGCATGTCGGCCGGGGCAGTTCGGGCTCGAGCGAGGCCGCCGATTGGGAGGTTCCGGCCGTCGCCAGGTACTCTTCTGGGCGAGGTAGCGTGTCCGAGCGGCCTAAGGAGCACGCCTCGAAAGCGTGTGTGGGTGAAAGTCCACCGTGAGTTCGAATCTCACCGCTACCGCACACCGAAGGGCCCCGTGTCTGCAGAATGCTGCGGACGCGGGGCCCTTCGTCGCCCCCGGCGCTCTGGGGTTCACGTCGGGTGCGCTTCGCGTGGTGCCGGACTCTGGTGTCGATGATGGCCGCTCTCGCGTGTCCGCCAGACAGCTTCTCGCACTTCGGCGACGGTCAGCGACGTCGCCTGGCATCCTTGGCTCGTGGAGACCGATGGCCGTGCCGCAGCCGGCGACTACCTGGGTATCGAGGGCTACCGTCCGCAGTTTCAGCGGGGCGTGGACGCGATCGCGAGATCGCACGGGTCTCGCTTGCTTGACCTGGTGGGCCGGGGCCTCAACCGAGGTCGACTTCTCTGGGACGCCGAATCGGGCACGTGGGTCACCGATGCTCCCGTCGTCCTCGAGTTCACTGGTGCACAGCTCGAGGTGCAGCACAACGCGTTCGACGAGCTCTCGCTGACGTGGGACCGGATCGACACGGCAAGGCCAGTCGACTTCCTGGACTGTGACCGGGGATGGCGTGAGGGTGCCCTTGAGCGACTGGTCGCCCTCGAGGGACGGACCGTCCTGGACGTCGAGCTGCTCGAGTGGCGCGGGGGAGACATGGCGGACGGCTCGGTAGCGGTGAGCCTCATCTTCGGCGCCGGGGGGCGGCTGACGATCTTCAACGCACTGGACGAGAACGGCGTCGACTTCGACCCGCCCTCACTGGCGTATCGAACGTGTCGGCCTGCGGGCTGAGGGCGCACGAGCAGGACGATCCACCGGGTGCCATCCCCGGGATCGCGAGATGACGTGCCCACACAGGGGGTTCGTCACCGGTGCGCCGGTCGACCACATCCCGGCTCGCGCGACCGCACGACGACGCCCGGCCGAGGATGTGTGAGACTCGTGTCATGCAGGACGTCACATCTGGCACGGATCTTCTCGCCCTGGTCCCGCTCTACATCGCCGTGGAGCCTCGGGACCCGCGTGGCGAGGGCGCCCGCACGGAGGACGCCATCGAGCACGTCCCGGCAGCCACCGTCGAGGAGGTCGCGAGCGTTCTCACGCAGCTCGGTGTCCCGGCGGAGATGCTCGACGGCGCTCATCTCGGTGCGCCCGGCTGGGTCATCGCGCGGACGGTCGGCTGGAGCGACGGCCGCATCGTGCGGTGGGCTCCGGACGAGAACCCGGCGAGCGGCCCGTACCCCACCTTGTCGTGCGATGACGTAGCGACCTACCTCTCCCGGGCGATCGACGTGGCCTGCCGGGTGGGTGAGGACCTCGAGATCCCGGCCGAGGGCGGCGGGGACCACGGTCTCGGCATCGTCATCGAGCAGCGCTCGGGTGCGGTCGTCGGTCGTCTGCGCTCGACGGAGGCGCCGCACCTGGCGCACCTCATGGAGTCGGCACTGTGGTTCGCGCAGATCGACGGGACGTCGATCGTCGCGGCGGTCGACCCGGCCGCGGACCTCGAGCCGGTCGCGACCTACGCGTCGGCGACCCCCACGGTGGGCCTCGAGCGCAACGGCCCCTGGCGTCGCATCGGCCTCATGCGTGGGCGGGCCGTCCTCGCCGCCCACGAGTGGGGGCCGCGGTGGAAGCGCCTCGACCCGTCGGAGGGCGTGGCCCCGTACGACGGCGTCATGACGCTCGTGTACGAGTACTTCGACACCCCGGTCGGGGACGTCGCCGAGTTCGCCCGCGAGCTCGACCTCACCGACGTGCAGACGCGCAAGCTCCAGGCTCTCTTCGACGACGCGGACGTCGACGACCCCTTCACCGCCGTCATGCGGCTCTTCGGGCTCCCGGTCGAGGCGGCCGAGGTCGCCGAGGGCTGGCTCGACCCGGCCGACCTGCCGGACGTGCGACGCGTCGAGTCGCAGCCCTTCGTCCGGGCGATGTGGTCCTCGCTCACGACGGTCCCCACCGAGCCGGGACGGATCAACGACCTGCAGCGCCTCTGGATCTACCGTCCTCGTGCGTACTGGCTGCTCTCGATCGCCGAGGCGGTCGTCGCAGGTGGTGCCGCGGTCGGCCTGCTGCGCTCCGGCGCGCGGCGGGGGAGCGGGCCACGCACCGCCCTCGGCTGGGCGAGCGCGGTGACCGCCGTCGTCACCGTGGCGGACATGGCGCTGCCGCGCCGCTGGCGCGGTCTCGAGCCGCGCTAGGTCTGAGGCCCGCCCGGTCGGGCGTCGGTGCGCCGACGCCCGGGACGTGCCTAGGGTGAGGTCATGGACTTCAGAATCTTCACCGAACCCCAGCAGGGTGCGACGTACGACGACCTCCTCGCGGTTGCCCAGGCCACGGAGGAGCTCGGTTTCGATGCCTTCTTCCGCTCGGACCACTTCCTCGTCATGGGCGACGGCGACGGCCTGCCCGGTCCGACGGACGCGTGGACGACGCTCGCCGGGCTGGCACGCGAGACGAGCCGCATCAAGCTCGGGACCCTCGTCACCTCGGCGACGTTCCGCCACCCCGGGCTGCTCGCGATCCAGGTGGCTCAGGTCGACCAGATGAGCGGCGGTCGTGTCGAGCTGGGTCTGGGGGCCGGGTGGTTCGCGCGCGAGCACGAGGCGTACGGCGTCCCGTTCCCGGACAAGCGTTTCGGCATCCTCGAGGAGCAGCTCGAGATCATCACCGGCCTGTGGGGCACCCCCGTGGGTGAGGAGTACTCGTTCGCCGGGAAGCACTACACCCTGACGGACTCCCCGGCGCTGCCGAAGCCGCTCGGTACCGTGCCCGTGATCGTCGGGGGCAACGGGCCGAAGCGCACGCCCGCGCTCGCCGCGCGCTTCGCGACGGAGTTCAACGCGGCGTTCCCGGAGCTCGACGAGATCGCGCCGAAGTTCGCCCGTGTCCGGGAGGCGTGCGAGCAGGTCGGTCGCGACGCCGACGAGCTGACGTACTCGGCGGCTCTCATCCTGTGCGTCGGTGCGGACGAGGCGGAGTTCGTCGAGCGTGCGCGCGCGATCGGGCGCGAGCCGGCTGAGCTGCGCGAGCACGGCATCGCGGGGACGGTCGACGAAGCCGTCGACACCCTCGGGAGGATCGCCGAGCAGGGGGTCGAGAGGGTATACCTGCAGGTCATGAACCTCTCAGACCTGGACCATCTGGACCTGGTGGCCCGTGAGGTCGTCTCCCGAACGCGCCGATAACTCCGCTCGCTGTCCATCATGCGGACCTCCGTCGAGGTCGAGCCGGTGAACGCTCTGTAAAAACTGGCTACGGGCCGCGCGGCGAGATGCGCCGCGCGGCCGGGCGATAATCGCGGTAATCAAGAGCGTCAGCATCAATTAACCCGGGTGAAGTCCCAGGTCACAGCGCTGACATACTCGCGTTCACTGAAACGCCCTCCGGAGCCCCGCGGCGCCTGGCGCGCGTGAAGGTAGCAGGGCGCACCATTGCGCTCAACGTGTTCCGTGTCTCACCCTGTTTGGAGACGCGTCGAAGAGAACCTCGATACGTTGCATCCTCAGGATGCTGGGTACATCGCCACTTGGGCCGCGCGCCCAAATTCACCCTCGACGTCGCCAGAGCTGCCGCCGTCCCCCACCCACTGACTCGCTCGTTCTCGAGCACGACCAGTTAGGGGGCCACCGTGGCCGTCTCCGAATTTGAACGTCTTGTCGTCACCCCGCGTCGAACTGACCACATCTCTCAGTCCGTCGATGCACAGCACCGCCTGCAGCTCGCCCTCGGCATGCCCGACGAGGAGCAGAGCGCACCCCCCGCCTCCGAGGACGCGAGCAGCACCCACGTCGGTCACTCGCCCTCGCTCATGATGGTCGTCCTCCTCGCCACCCTCGGCGTGCTCGCCTACACCGTCTTCCTCCTCAACCCGAAGAACGTCGGCGACTTCCTCCCGTACGCGCTCGTCATCACCGCCGAGACGATCCTCGTGCTGCAGGCGCTCCTCGCCATGTGGACCATCCTGTCGAGCGGCTACAACCCCCGCGACTTCGCCTTCTACGACGCCCAGGACCGGCTCCACGACGTCCCGGAGATCATCAGTGACGGCTCGGAGCTCCGCCCCCAGGACTGGACGCTCTACCTGCACGACAAGCCGATCGTCGTCGACGTCTTCATCACCACCTACGGCGAGCCCCTCGAGACCATCCGCCGCACGGTCGACGCAGCGCTGGCCATCCGCGGCCGCCACACCGTCTGGATCCTCGACGACGGCAAGTCCGACGCCGTCCGCGAGCTCGCAGCAGACCTCGGTGCCCGGTACGTGCGCCGTCTGTCGAACAGCGGCGCGAAGGCCGGGAACGTCAACCACGCGCTCGCGCTGAGCAAGGGCGACTTCTTCGTCATCCTCGACGCCGACTTCGTGGCGCGCCCCAACTTCCTCGTCGAGACCGTCCCGTTCTTCATCAACGACGACGTGGCGTTCGTCCAGACCCCTCAGGTCTACGGCAACGTCAACAACCTCATCTCCCGCGGCGCGGGCTACATGCAGGCCGTGTTCTACAAGTTCATCCAGCCCGGTCGCAACCGGTTCAACGCCGCGTTCTGCGTCGGGACGAACGTCATCTTCCGCCGCAAGGCGATCAACGACATCGGCGGCATGTACACGGACTCGAAGTCCGAGGACGTCTGGACGTCGCTGCTCCTCCACGAGCGCGGCTGGCGGTCCATCTACATCCCCATGACCCTCGCCGTCGGTGACACACCCGAGACCGTCGAGGCGTACACGAAGCAGCAGCTGCGCTGGGCGACCGGCGGCTTCGAGATCATGCTCCAGCACAACCCGCTGAGCCTGCGGCGCAAGCTCACGCTCGACCAGCGCCTGCAGTACACAGTCACCGCGACCCACTACCTCGCCGGCATCTGCCCCCTGCTGCTGCTCCTCGTGCCGCCGCTGCAGATCTTCTTCGACCTCACCCCGATGAACCTCACCATCTCCACGGGGACCTGGCTGATCTACTACGCCGGCTTCTACGTCATGCAGATCATGATCGCGTTCATCACCCTCGGTTCCTTCCGGTGGGAAGTCCTCATGCTCGCGGCGTGCTCCTTCCCGATCTACACGAAGGCGCTGTGGAACGCGATCTGCCGCAAGGAGCAGAGCTGGCACGTCACCGGCCAGGCCGGCCGCGCGAGCTCGCCGTTCAACTTCATGGTCCCTCAGGTGCTCTTCTTCTGGTTCCTCGTGCTGACGACAGCCGTCGGTGCCTGGAAGGACTGGAACACCGGCTCGCTGAGCCTCGCCCTCGCGTGGAACGCGACCAACGCACTCATCCTCGGGACGTTCGTCCTCACCGCCATGCGCGAGGCACACACCATCGCCGGCGAGAACCGAGCCGAGAAGCAGCGCGAGAAGCTCGAGAACCGCGGCGAGCGCGCCCGTGCCCGAGCCCTCGCCTCGACCCAGACCCCAGCGCAGACGTCCGCCGTCGCGCTCACCCAGCCCGGAGGTTCCTCATGACCTGGTCCAACCGCTTCCGCGTCGCCGTCGGCCTCGTCGTGATCTTCGCGATCGTCGCCGTCTTCACGCTCGTCCTCAACCGCCGCATCACGCAGGTCTCCAGCGCGAGCGCGTCCTTCGAGGCCGAGACGCTCGAGCTCGGCACGGACTACGCCGGCACCGTCATCGACCAGTTCGTCGAGGCCGGGGACACCGTCCAGGCCGGCGACCCGGTCGTCTCCGTGCAGAGCCAGGCGCTCGCGCACGACATCGCCATCGGTCTCGTCCGTGCCGACGCCGCACCGTTCGAGGTGGAGGACGACGGCACCATGACGTTCGTCGCGCCGGCGGACGGCATCGTCACGACGGTCAACGCGGCGCCCGGGTCCTTCATCCAGGCCGGCGGAGTTCTCTCGACCATCGAGCGCGCCGACTCCCTCTACGTGAGCGCCAAGTTCTCGCTCGACCCGCGCGACTACGAGCGCATCGCCATCGGTGCCGGCGTGACGATGGTGCTGCCGAACCAGCAGGAGGTCGAGGGCACCGTCGAGTCCATCGAGGTACGGACCGAGGCCGACAAGGCCGAGTCCGTCATCCGGGTCGCGAGCGACGCGCTCGAGCGCGGCGAGCAGGACGGCCTCATGGTGCCGGGCGCGCCCGTCACCGCTAGCGTCGAGCTGCGCGACGACGGCGTCATGGCCGGCGTCGAGCAGGCTGCCCAGGAGTTCCTGCGAAAGATCGGTGTCTGATGCGACGGATCACACGAGACACCCTGGGACGCACGACCCACCGCGACGCCGCAGCGCGCCGCACGACCACGGGCGCCCTGGCGGCCGTGGCAGTGATCGGGCTCGCGCTGAGCGCCTGCAGCTCCGGCGCGGACTCGACCGGTACCGCGGCTGCCGTCGCGCCGCCGGCCGCGGCTGGGCAGGCGTCGATCGAGGACGTCTCCGGGCTCCTCGCCGCCCTGCCCGTCCAGCAGGTCGCCGAGCCGCCGACGATGCGCCTCGCCGAGGGCGTCGTGCCGCCGACGAACCGCTGGTTCTCCGGTCTGGCCTTCGGTGAGGACGCGCAGCCCGTCTTCCCCATGCCCGTGGCGTACACCCCGACCGACGGCGGCTTCGCCGTGGGGCTGCCGACACCGCAGACGAGCGAGAAGGTCATCGTCGGACCGGCCCTCGAGGACCTCTCGCTCGACGTGGGCGCCTCCTCCTTCGAGATCGCCGCGTACGACACGGCCAGCGTGACGATGACGATGCTCGACGAGGCAGGCGCCGCCCTCGGCTCCGTCGTCCTCGTCGAGGGCTCGCCGTTCGTCACCTACACCGCCGCGGTGGACCAGGACGTCTCCCTGCTCGTCGAGAAGGACGTCCCTGCGACCATCGAGGGCACCGACCTCCCGACCGTCACGGTCGGCGACCGCACCTACGCCCTCGCGACCTCAGGGGCGGTCGAGGGCAGCACGCTCACGCTCGCGGCGGACCAGTCCGCCACGGTGGTCGTCGCACCCGAGCCCGCCGACGGGACGACGGCCGACGAGGCGCTCGCCGCGCTCGTCGAGCTCGCGTCCGACCCGGTCACCGGGACCACCGTGGGCTACGGCGTCGGGGACGACCAGACCCGCACGACCATCGCGTACACGACCGCCGGCGGCGGCCCGACCGCGTTCGTCCGCATGCCCCACCAGGACGAGGCAGGCGCGCCGAGCGACGGCGCAGCGGCACCCGACTGCGGGCTCGGCTCCTACGCCACCGTCTACGGCACCGTGCAGCTGTGCAGCGGCACCGAGCTCGCGTGGCACTCCGCGACGGTCCAGCCCGCGGGGTCGCTCGACCTCACCGGACTGAGCGAGGAGAACCGGACGGAGCTCTCTGAGCAGGTCACAGCGGACATCGCCGCGATCCCCGACGCGCCGTCCGACACCTACTTCGGTGGGAAGGCGCTCTACCGCGACACGAACCTGCTCGTCCTCGCCGAGGAGCTCGGTCTCGACGACGTGTCGGCGCCGTTGCGGGAGGAGCTCACCGCGCGCATCTCCGAGTGGGCGGAGCCCGACGGCTGCGACACCCGCGACGCACGCTGCTTCGTCTACGACGACGCGATGCGCGGTGTCGTCGGCCTCACGCCGTCGTTCGGCTCCGAGGAGTTCAACGACCACCACTTCCATTACGGGTACTTCCTCTACGCTGCCGGGGTCCTGGCCGCGGACGACGCCGAGCTGGCTGAAGAGCTGCGCCCGGTGATGGACGTCCTGGCCGCCGACATCGCGTCGCCGACCGCCTCCGAGGAGCTCCCCGCCCTGCGCGTCTTCGACGCCTACAAGGGACACTCCTGGGCGTCCGGCACCTCGCCCTTCGCGGACGGGAACAACCAGGAGTCGAGCTCCGAGGCGGTCACCGCCTGGAACGGCCTCGGCCTCTGGGCCCAGGCGAGCGGCAACGAGGGTCTCGCCGAGCAGGCCACCTGGTTGCTCTCTGCCGAGACGTCCTCGGCTCGGGCGTACTGGACGGACTTCCCGCTCGACGAGCCCGTCTACGAGGGCTTCGACCACACCGTCGCGAGCCTCAACTGGGGCGGCAAGCGCGACTACGCCACGTGGTTCAGCGCGGACCCGGGGGCGATGCTCGGCATCCTCGTGCTGCCCATGAGCCCGGTGAGCGGCTACCTCGCTGCCGACCCCGAGCGCATCCGGACGAACCTCGAGGACGAGGTGGGTGCGGCCGGCTCGCAGAGCTTCGACGTCATGTTCGGTGACTTCCTGCTCATGTACTCGGCGCTCGCCGGGCCTGACGACGCGGCTGCCGCCCTCGAGGCGTCGCGGGACCTGCCCGACGAGCGCATCGACGACGGCAACACGCGCAGCTACATGCTCGCGTCGATCATGTCGAGGCTCTAGCCGTGGTGACGGCTGGGCCGGTCGTCACGACCTGCTCAGCCGTCACCAGGACTCGTAGCTCACCCCGACGAAGACGAACACGACGATGACGAAGACGACGGCGATCGCGGAGAGCGCCAGACCGACGTAGCCCGTGATGAGTCCCGCGAGGGCCAGGCCGGCGCCCTGCTCGTTGCTCTGCCGGAGCTGGCTGCGGGCGATGTGGCCGAGGACCACACCGACGATCCACCCGACGAACGGGACGACCGTCCACCCGGCGATCGACGCGATGAGCGACCCGAGCGCCATCGCGTTGGTCGACGCGGGCGCGGTGTACGGATAGCCGGAGGAACCGCTCGCCGCGTACTGGTTCTGGTAGGGCGCACCCTGCGGAGCGCTCTCGTACGGCGGAGGGCCGGGGGGTCCGGCGTCGGGTGCGGGCGAGCTGTACGGGTTCGACGGCTGCGCGGAACCGTCGCCCGGCTCCTTGCTGAGGTTGGGGCCAGACACGGGTGCTCCTCGGTTGTCTCGGGACAGTACGTCTACCGATCCTACGCACCCGGGGTCAGGCTGTGTCGAGCCCGCAGTATCCTGCTCCCTGGGTCGCAGGAGCGCCCCTTCACCTGCGTGCTCGTCTGTTCAGGAGATCAACGTGAAGCTTGGCTGGAGCGTCCACGGGGACGGCAAGACGATGGGACCGTCCGACGTCGTCGGGCCGGGGGAGCGGCTGTCCTGGCCGATCACCGTCGGCATCGGTCTGCAGCACATCGTCGCGATGTTCGGGGCGACGTTCCTCGTCCCGCTGCTCACGGGATTCTCCCCCGCGACCACGCTGTTCTTCTCCGCGATCGGGACCGTCCTCTTCCTCGTCGTGACGGGCAACCGGCTCCCGAGCTACCTCGGGTCGAGCTTCGCGTTCATCGCGCCCATCGGCGCGGCCACGGCGTCCGGCGGGCAGTCGGCCGCGGTCGGGGGGATCCTCGTCGCCGGTGTCGCGCTGACGATCGTCGGTGCGGTCGTGCACGTCGCGGGGGCGCGGTGGATCAACGCGATCATGCCGCCTGTCGTCACCGGTACGATCGTCGCGCTCATCGGGTTCAACCTGGCTCCCTCGGCGTGGGACAACTTCCAGCAGGCGCCGCTCACCGCGCTCGTCACGCTCGCCTCGATCATCCTCGTCACGGTGCTGTTCAAGGGGATCCTCGGCCGCCTGGCGATCCTCGTGGGCGTCCTCGTCGGGTACGGCTTCGCCGTCCTGCGCGGGGAGGTGAGCTTCGAGAACGTCGAGAAGGCCGCGTGGTTCGGCTTCCCGGAGTTCGTCACCCCGACCTTCGAGGTCTCCGTGCTCGGGTTGTTCGTCCCGGTGGTGCTCGTCCTCGTGGCGGAGAACGTCGGGCACGTGAAGTCGGTCGCCGCGATGACCGGCCAGAACCTCGACGACCTCGCGGGCCGCGCACTCGTGGCCGACGGTCTCGCCACGACGCTCGCCGGGGTCGGCGGTGGCTCGGGCACGACGACGTACGCGGAGAACATCGGCGTGATGGCGGCGACGCGCGTCTACTCGACGGCGGCGTACTGGGTGGCGGCCGGCGGTGCGCTGGTCCTGAGCCTCTCGCCGAAGTTCGGCGAGATCATCGCCTCGGTCCCCGGCGGCGTGCTCGGCGGGGCGGCGACGCTCCTCTACGGCATGATCGGGATGCTCGGTGCCCGCATCTGGGTGCAGAACAAGGTCGACTTCTCCGACCCGGTCAACCTCACCACGGCGGCGATCGCCCTCGTCATCGGCATCGCCGACTTCACCTGGATGCCGGGCGACCTGGAGTTCAAGGGGATCGCGATCGGCACCGGGGCCGCTCTTGTCATCTACCACTCCATGCGTGGGCTGGCGCGGTGGCGCGGGACGAGCCAGGAGGCCGCCTCGCCGGCGTCGGCGCCCGGTGGTGTGGAGCTCGAAGGCACCGGGCAGGCCGACAAGCACGTCTGACGCCGCGGGCTCAGCCCGCCGGGACCTCTTCGACGGGCTCCTCGGTCGGCGGGACGGTCGGCAGCGGCTGCGGGTTGATCTGGTCCATCGCTACGCAGCCTTCCCGGGAGACCATCGGGATCGTCGGGTCGAGCTGGACGGCCTCGGGTGCCTTGAGGCCCTCGAAGGAGGAGCCGAGGATGACGTCGACGCTCGCGTCCTCGCGTGCGTCGTAGTAGAGGTCGGCGCCCTCGAACTGGGCTGCGAGCGTGTAGGCAGCGCCGAGGGAGGCCGACCCGAAGGAGATCCGGATGCCCTCGACGACCACCTTCGTGTTGCCCGTCGTCGCGACGGTGAACCCGCGCTCGGCCAGCGACGCGGAGGTGGTCGAGGCGAGCCCGCCCTGGTCCGTCGCGTTGAGCACGTTGACCGAGATGCTGTTGTACGCCACCGGGAAGGTGCCCTCGGGGAGGCACGGCTGGGCGAGGACCTCGTCCTGGATGACGTCCTTGCTGCTGAACCCCCGGTCGAACGGCGGGTCGATCGTCCCGGTGTAGACCGCGACAGCCGCAAGGCCCGTGACCGCGAGGGAAGCGATGAGCACCCCGAAGATCACGGCTTGCCGCTCGTGCTTGTGGCGCCGCCGCAGGGCGCGTGCGTCTCTGACGTCGTCAGGCGTGGTCATCCGAGAAATTTACCGCCTCTTGGTCTCAGTCGATGACGAGGACGCGCGCGTGGAGCAGCGAGCGCTGCTGGAGAGCGGCGCGCAGGGCCCGGTGGAGGCCGTCCTCGAGGAACATGACGCCCTCGTACTGCACCACGTGGGCGAAGAGGTCACCGTAGAAGGTGGAGTCGTCCGCGAGCAGCGTGTCGAGGTTGAGGGTGCGCTTGGTCGTCACCAGCTCGTCGAGGCGGACCTGGCGCGGAGCCACCTCTGACCAGTCCTTCGCCGTCACCAGCCCGTGGTCCGGGTACGGTCGGCCTTCGCCGACCCGCTTGAAGATCATGCACACAGTCTAGGTGTCGGCCCATTTGCGACGAGCCACGCACGTTCGTGCACTCCGACCCGGTGCGACGGGATGCGAACCCGGACGTTCACCAGGACGTGAGAACATCCGGTCGAGGCGGGAACGCCACACGGCGCCGCGCCGTGCTCGAGAACCAGGGGACCTGTCAGCTGTGACCTTCCAGACGCCTGATGTCGACACCGACCGTCTGCGCGCCGGGGCGCGAGCGCCCTCTCCGCGGACCCTCGTCGAGATCTTCGCCGCGACCGCGGCACGGTTCCCGCGTGCGGTCGCGATCGACGACGGCGACGAAGAGTTCACCTACGCGGCGCTGCTGCAGGCGGTCGAGGCACGCGCGCGACGACTCTCTGCTGCCGGGGTGCGCCTCGGCGACCGGGTGGGCATCCGGGCGGAGTCCGGCACGGTGGACCTCTACCTCTCGATCCTCTCGATCCTCCACGCGGGGGCGGCCTACGTACCGGTCGACGCGGACGACCCGGACGAGCGTGCTGCGCTCGTCTTCGACGAGGCCGCGGTGGTTGCTGTCGTGGGCGACGACGGCACGGTCACCCGGACCGTCGACCACGGGAACGGTCCAGCCGGCGGGGTCTCGCGTGCAGCGACGGACGCTCCCGTGCCCCCCGGGCTGGAGGACGACGCGTGGATCATCTTCACGTCGGGCTCGACCGGCCGCCCCAAGGGCGTCGCGGTGACGCACCGCAGCGCGGGGGCGCTCGTCGACGCCGAGGCGCGGTTGTTCCTCCAGGACCGGCCGCTCGCGCCGGGGGACAGGGTGCTGGCCGGGCTGTCGGTCGCGTTCGACGCGTCGTGCGAGGAGATGTGGCTCGCATGGCGCAGCGGCGCGACGCTCGTCCCGGCTCCTCGCTCGCTCGTCCGCTCGGGCACGGATCTCGGGCCGTGGCTCGTGGAGCGGGAGATCAGCGTGGTCTCGACGGTCCCGACCCTCGCGGGGCTGTGGCCTGTCGAGACGCTCGATGCGGTCCGTCTCCTCATCTTCGGTGGTGAGGCCGTGCCGGCCGAGCTCGCCACCCGCTTGTGGCGGTCGGACCGTGAGCTGTGGAACACGTACGGCCCCACCGAGGCGACGGTCATCGCGTGCGCGGCGACGCTCGAGCCTGGCAAGCCCGTCCGGATCGGGCTCGCGCTCGACGGGTGGGACCTCGCCGTCGTCGGGCCTGACGGTGCGGAGGTCGCCGAGGGCGAGACCGGTGAGCTCATCGTCGGTGGTGTCGGCCTGGCGCGGTACCTCGACCCGGAGCTCGACGCGGCGAAGTTCGCCCCCATGCCCAGCCTCGGCTGGGAGCGCGCCTACCGCAGCGGTGACCTCGTCCAGCTCGACCACGAGGGGCTCCTGTTCGTCGGGCGAGCGGACGACCAGGTGAAGGTCAACGGCCGTCGGGTCGAGCTCGGGGAGATCGACGCTGCGCTCCTCGGGCTCGACGGCGTCGGGGCCGCGGCGGCCGCGGTCCAGCGCACACCGGTCGGCACCGCCGTGCTCGTCGGGTACGTGGTGCCGTCCGGTGACGGGACGCTCGACACGGGTGCCCTCCTCGCCGAGCTGCGCGACGAGCTGCCCGCGTCGCTCATCCCGCTCCTCGCCGTGGTGTCGGACATCCCGACGAGGACGTCCGGCAAGGTCGACCGGGACGCGCTGCCGTGGCCCCTGCCCGGTGCCGGGGTCGGCGGGGGAGCGTCGCTGACCGGGACCGCCGCCTGGGTGGGGGAGCAGTGGGAGGCAGTCATCGGGGTGCGTCCCGTCGACGAGGACGACGACTTCTTCGCGCACGGCGGCAGCTCGCTCACCGCAGCCCAGCTCGTCTCGGCGCTGCGCGGACGCTATCCGGAGGTGACGGTCGCCCAGGTCTACGCCCACCCGGAGGTCGGCGAGCTCGCGGACCATCTGGACCTCCGCTGGCCCCCGTCTGCGGACGGCACCGCCGCCGGGGGCACCGCGGCCAAGGTCCGCCACGTCGGCCCGGTTCCGATGGCCAGCCAGGTCGCCCAGCTCCTTGCGCTGGTGCCGCTGAGGACGCTCGTCGCCCTGCGGTGGGCGACCGCGCTCGCCGCGATGAACAACCTCCTCGACCTCGCGTGGCAGCTGCCCTGGACCGTACCTGTCTCCTGGTGGTGGGTCGTCGCGGGCTGGATCCTCACCGTGAGCCCCCTCGGCCGGATGGGTGTGAGCGCGCTCGGCGCGAGACTCCTCCTCGTGGGTCTCACCCCGGGGACGTACCCGCGCGGAGGGTCCGTGCACCTGCGGCTGTGGGCAGCGGAGCGGCTCGTCGAGGGCTTCGGTGCGCTGACGGACGGGACCGCCCCGTGGGTCGGCGTCTACGCGCGGCTGCTCGGTGCGCGCATCGGGCGCGACGTCGACCTCCACACCGTCCCGCCCGTGACCGGCATGCTCACCCTCGGTGAGGGGTGCGCGGTCGAGCCGGAGGTCGACCTCTCGGGCCACTGGCTCGACGGGGACCTCCTCCACGTCGGCCCCGTGAGCATCGGCCCCGGGGCGACCGTCGGCGCGCGCAGCATCCTCTATCCCGGTGCGCACGTCGGCGCCGGCACCGACGTCGCGGCGGGGTCCGCCGTGCACGGGCACACCGGCGACGGCGACTACTGGGCGGGGTCGCCGGCCCGCCGGGTCCACGGGGCGCGCCATCCCTGGCCGGCCGAGCGCCCGTCGCGACCACGCCGGTGGCTCGCCGTCTACGGCGTCTCCGCCGCGCTCCTCGCGGCGCTCGCCCCGCTCGCGGCGACCGTCGGGCTCCTCGCCGCGGCGCCTGCCGTCCGCGGGACGACGACGCTCGGCGAGGCCGCCGGACGCCTCCTCCTCGCGGCCGTCGGCGGGACCGCGCTCGCCTACCTCGTCTACGCCGTCCTCGTCCTCGTCATGGTCCGCCTGCTCGGTCGCGGACTCGTCGAGGGGTATCACCCCGTGCGCTCGCGCGTCGGGTGGCAGGCGTGGTGCACGGAACGGCTCATGGACTCGGCGCGCACCGTGCTCTTCCCCCTCTACTCCTCGCTCGTGACCCCGGCCTGGTTGCGGCTGCTCGGCGCGAGCATCGGCAAGGACGTCGAGGCGTCCACCGTCATCGGCCTGCCGAGCATGATGCGCGTCAAGGACGGGGCCTTCCTCGCCGACGACACGATGGTCGCGCCCTACGAGCTCGGGGGCGGCTGGGTCCGGGTGGCCGTCGCGAAGGTCGGTCGCCGTGCGTTCCTCGGGAACTCGGGCATGACGGCGCCTGGGCGCACCGTCCCCAAGAACGGGCTCGTCGCCGTCCTGTCCGCCACGCCGAACAAGACGCGCTCCGGGTCGAGCTACATCGGCAGCCCGCCCGTCCTCCTGCCGCGCGCCGCGACGCTCGACGACGGCGGCCTCACCTACTCGCCCCCGCCGGCCCTGCGCCGGGCGCGAGGTCTCGTCGAGGCGTGCCGCGTGGTGCCCGCGCTCCTCGTCGGTCTGCTCGGCATGACGGTGCTCTTCGCGCTCCAGGCGCTCGTGGTGCACCTCGGCTGGGGTGCGGCTCTCCTCCTCGGCGGTCTCGTGCTCCTCGCGACGGGCGCACTCGCCGCCGGTGTGACGATCGCGGTCAAGTGGGCGCTCGTCGGGCGCATCGGTGCCGGCGAGCACCCGCTGTGGAGCGCGTTCGTCTGGCGCGGCGAGCTCGCCGACACGTTCACCGAGATGGTCGCGGCCCCCTTCTTCGCCGACGGCGTCAACGGCAGCCCTGCGCTCGTCTGGTGGCTGCGGGGCATGGGAGCCCACATCGGTGCGGGCGTCTGGTGCGAGACGTACTGGCTCCCCGAGGCCGACCTCGTCCGTCTCGACGACGGGGCGACCGTCGGCCCGGGCTGCGTGGTCCAGACGCACCTCTTCCACGACCGCATCATGAGCCTCGACGCCGTCACGCTCCAGGCCGGCGCGACGCTCGGGCCCCGCGGGGTCATCCTGCCGGCGGCGGTGCTCGCGCCAGGCTCCGTCGTCGGACCGGCGTCCCTCGTGCTGCGCGGGGAGACCGTGCCCGCCGGCTCACGGTGGGTGGGCAACCCGATCGCGCCGTGGCACGCGCCGGACGTTACGGTATGACCGTGGTCCACGCATGAGCGACATCGATCGGTACGAGCCGTCCCACGGGAGCCGCGACTTCCACGTCGAGCACTACGACCTCGACCTCACGTACCGGGTGTCGGCCAACCGGCTGAGCGGGACCGCGACGCTGCGGGTCACGATGCTCGAGGACGCCAAGGAGATCGCGCTCGACCTCGTCGGCCTCGCCGTCGACAAGCTCGCCCTCACGGGTGCCCGGCTGGCGAAGTACCGCCACCGGGACGGTCGGCTCGTCCTGCGGCTCGCGGAGAAGCTCCCTGCCGGAGCCCGGTGCACCGTCACGGTGCGCTACAGCGGCAACCCCGGTCCCGTCGACAGCGCCTGGGGCCCCGTGGGTTGGGAGGAGCTCGACGAGGGCGCCCTCGTCGCGAGCCAGCCCGTGGGCGCGCCGTCGTGGTTCCCGTGCAACGACCGCCCGGGCGACAAGGCCACCTACCGGACGTCGCTCACGGTCGACAGCCCGTACCGCGTGCTCGCGCACGGGACCCTCGTGGACCGGCGCGTCCGTGCGGCGACGACCACGTGGGTCTACGAGGAGACGCACCCGACGTGCACGTACCTCGCCACCGTGCAGATCGGTCACTACTCGGAGACCGTCCTCGCGGCCGGGCCGGTGCCGCAGCGCGTCGTCGCCGGCAGCCGGCACGTCGAGGCGGCGACCGGGTGGCTCGAGCGGCAGCCCGAGATGATGTCCCTCTTCACGGAGCTGTTCGGCCCGTACCCGTTCGACGCGTACACGCTCGTCGTCACCGACGACGACCTCGAGATCCCGCTCGAGGCGCAGGGCGTCTCGATCTTCGGCAGCAACCACCTCGACGAGGCCGACGCCGTGCGCCTCGTGCCGCACGAGCTCGCGCACCAGTGGTTCGGCAACAGCCTGTCCGTCGCAAGCTGGCAGCACATCTGGCTCAACGAGGGCTTCGCCTGCTACGCCGAGTGGATCTGGTCCGAGGCCGCGGGCGGCCCGACGGCCGAGTCCCTCGCCCGTCGGTACTGGGCCCGGCTCCACAAGCTCGACCAGGACCTCCTCCTCGCTGACCCCGGCCCGGAGGACCTCTTCGACGACCGCATCTACAAGCGCGGAGCCCTCACGCTGCACGCGCTGCGCACGACCGTGGGCGACGACGCGTTCTTCGGCCTCGTCCGGGACTGGGTCGCGCGCAACCGGCACGGTGTCGTCACCACCGAGGGGTTCCGCTCCCTCGCGGCCGAGCACGCGGTGGCGCTCGGCGGCAGCAAGGTGGCGGTGAGCGTCGCGGCGCTCCTCCTGGCGTGGCTCGACGAGGAAGAGCTGCCGGCGCTGCCCGCCCGCTGAGCCACCGCCGACGGGCCGGCTCGCCGGGCAGCCGAAGGACGTCAGGTCTGCAGGGTCTCAGGCGGGCGCGGCCGATGCGTCGCGCATCTCGCGGCGCTTCTCCGCGTACATCCGAGCGTCGGCGATCGAGGTCAGCTGCTCGCCCGAGAGAGCGTTCCCCAGCCGGACCGCGGCCGTCCCGATGCTCGCGGCGGCCGGCGCCGTGATCGGGCCGAGCTCCACCGGGGTCGAGAGGGCCTCCCTGATCCGCGCGACGGTCTCCGACCTCAGGACGTCGGGGTCGCCGACGACGATGACGATGAACTCGTCCCCACCGAAGCGCGCGACGAAGCCGCTCGTCCGGACGACGGCCCGGAGCCGGTCCGCGACCGCGACGAGGAGCCGGTCGCCGACGTGGTGGCCGTGCTCGTCGTTGACGTCCTTGAAGTTGTCGAGGTCGAGGAAGCACAGGAGCGCCCCCGGCAGGGCCTCCTCCGCGACCTGCTGGACGGTCTCCTCGAGGTGCTGGTCCGCGGCGCGACGGTTCGGCAGCCCGGTGAGGGCGTCGTGCGTCGCCTGGTGCGCGAGCTCCTGCTCGGTCCTCGCCTGGAGCCGGGCGAGCTGCGCCACCCGCGCGAGGACGAGCGGGACGAGCACGAGCGTGCCGGCGCTGAGCAGCGGGAGGTCAGCCTCTCGCCCGGTCCCCTCCCGCGCGACGGCGAGGATCGGGTTGAGCGCGAGCGCGACAGCGAGGAAGCCGAGGTGCTGGTACGTCAGGCGCTGTGTCCGCGGCCTGCTCGACGGCACGAGCGCGAGGTCGCGAGGCCGCGTCGCCGCGGCGGCCAGGGCTACGTTGGACACGATCCACAGCATGCCGACCCACGGCTCCTCCGCGCCGGTGCGCTCGTCGACGTGGACCGTCATCGCGATGTTGGCGACGATCGACGACACCGCAGCGAGGACGAGATAACCGAGGGTCAGCCTGGCGTGCTCGGCGGCGACGACGGCACGCACCATCGCGCCGGCGATCCCGCTCACGACGAGCAGACCGACGAGGGCGACGGTCCGGTCCACCGACGAGACAGTGCGCCCGGCGAGCGCGGGGTCGACGACGAACGCCCACACGAGGACCGCCGCCGCGAGCGCGACGATGGCGGAGTCGATGGCCTTGCCGCCGTCGTCACGCACGGCGGGCAGCACGAGGAGCACGGTCGCGACGAGGAGGCCTACGTAGCCGAGTGCGACAGCGGTCTGCGCGACGAGAGCGAGGGCTGCCGGGAGCGACGTCGTCGCCGTCTGGACCAGCCAGACGGCGGCATCGACGGTGAGGCAGAGCGTGGCGCCGAGAGCCCACCACCATGGTTGTGCGCGCTCGGGCCGGCGCACGGCGAGCGTCAGGGCGATCGAGGCCGGGGGGAGGAGCGCAGCGAGGAGGAAGACGGCCGCACGGAGCACGCCGTCGGTCAGGAGGTACACGGCGGGCACGACGATCGCGACGACGGCGGTGACGACGGCGTGCTGCGTCGACCGGGCGCGGGCACCGTCGGCGCTGCTCGTGGACATGCCCTTCCATCGGCTCGCGCGCGGTCGGCATGAGGTGTCGCAGGGGCGGGGACGGTCAGGGTGGCACCGGGGCGGCACCAGGATGACGGAAGGGGTTGTGCCCACCGTGTGGTGGGCAC